>NZ_LJCS01000063.1:0-25701 GCF_001280945.1 Photorhabdus heterorhabditis
GCGGCAAGTGAACGCATCCCCAGGAGCATAGATAACTATGTGACTGGGGTAAGTGAACGCAGCCAACAAAGCAGCAACTTAAAAGATGAAGGGTATAAAGGCAATACCGAGATCCTATTCTGAAAAAGGTAATAGCTCTCGTAGCAATACCCGTATTCTATACGCAACTCCCTAAGTTTTTGGGATAAGACTCATTATCCGGGATAGTCTTCCCTCCGGCCTCAACAATGGGCAATAGTCATGTTGGATGATCCATGTGTACGGCCAGTAATTGCTGATAAATCTGGCAGCAATAACGGAAGATGGCAGGCAAATATACCTTAAGCAATACGCCATCATCTTGGATCTTGAAAGTGATGTGAGGCAATTGAACGAAACCTGCCATTAAGGCAGGTAGTGTAATAACGGCCTGCACGGGTGATCCGATGCAGAAAATAATCATCTGAAAAAGGAGGGCCCTCAAAAGGCCAATACAATCTGGCCGGGACAGGGTTATCACAGAGAATGAAAATTTTTAACCTAACAATCGGGGGATCATCCCCATCTGAATATTTAATGAATGCTGGCAACACATTCATCAGCGGAGTGAAACAGAATATTGGCCGGATAACGGCACATTGTCGCCGGTGGCCGATATGGGTGGTGGGAGTGGGCTTATCTGTAAGTGCGCTTTTCTCTACCCCGGTTCTTGCATATAGAGCTGAAGTCATAGACTGGGTTCCCCAGCTAGCCATTATTACCCTCGGCCAGCCGGTATTGGATGGGGAAAACAATAACGGTAAGCCAGTTCGTTATCCGCCAAAAGGGACAAAAAACTTAATAGGTGTTTTTCCACCAGGGTTCAATATTGAGTTTCCATTAACAGAGTATCCCACCGTGTTAAAAGATCTTATGCTTTGGGTTAGAGCGCAAAACCGTCTCTTCGTTGTTCCGCACGTCGTTACAGGACAGTACACCTGTGAGATGACGGCCTACCGCAAAGACAGGACACCAGGAAAGGCCAAGGCAACACTTTTTACAGATGCAGTCGTTGTAAATAGGGATCTCCACCGGTTCACAGGGGATAGTAACGTGATGGAGTCCAAACTAGTAGATCTGTATTACTCTGTATCCTGTAAGGGAAGGGGTTTTTCATGGCAGCGGAAACCTGAAGAGAAAGTCAAATTCGAAAGTGACTGGAAGAATGGGGTGCCGTCAATTGAAATGCGAGACTGCAAAGATCCCCGCCATTATACCTATAACGTTGTTTTCTGGAGTCCGCCAGATGGTTTAAATCCCAATTTTAAAGATCCAGCCATAGTGCAATCTCACGCAGAAAACAATGATAACCAGCAGCAAGTGACCCCCTAAGCGTAAAGGTAATTTACCCGGGAGGGGTGATGGCAACAAATGGTCATCTTTAACAAGGCAGCCGGGGAACAATCCCCGGTTGAATAGGGCGTGTTAGACATTCAGCCTATAAATCCCGAAATATCCACTAGCCAACTTCCCCCCAGAAAATTTCTGTGGAAATGCATCGGTAACGCGACACGTATGAGCAGGTACGTGTATACTGTTACAAGAATTTTATTCTGCTTTATTTATACTCAATAGAGTTCAAGTTACAGCGCAGCAGTAAATGAAAGCAACAACCTGAAAGATGAAGGGTATACATTGTTATCACGAGCCACTAATCAATGACGGGATAAAATATAATAACTCAGCCTATCGAATATTCATTTGAAATCTCATTGCGTACTCCCGATGTTATTATCAAAATCAACTTTCAAATAAATATCAAAATAAAATAACTCCACTAAACAGTTTGGAAAATAAATATTAAAATCCTCAAAATAACTGATTTTTATAAACCACATAACACAAGAATTACGACAAAACTCTAACAACACCTTACTTCCTACTTTGCCATTAATTATTAGCAAATCAAGTTGCTCATTCACGTAATAATAGTCATAAAGATGTATATCCGCTCTAAATTCTTCCGCCTAAACCTCATTGTTATCACTCTTTTAATTTATTTGTGGAAAATAATCTAAGACCCACTACCCACAATCAGATTTAGTGTTAACCAGAGGTTATCAGTTGATAACTTTTTTCTATTATCCTTTTTCAAAAAGAGCTGCTAGTATTATCTATGTCTTATTAGTCACAGTAGAAAATCAGCTTAACCCGCAAGGGATAATTTTTATGGTATAAGCTCCCCTGTAGGTAAAAGGTAAATCCGATATAACCTTAATTTAGGCGAGTAATATGAATCAAAATGACATTTTCTCTCCAAGCATCGATATTAGCGATAACTTTATATACCCAATAGATTTCAATTTGCAGCGCGGCGGCAAGTGAACGCATCCCCAGGAGCATAGATAACTATGTGACTGGGGTAAGTGAACGCAGCCAACAAAGCAGCAACTTGAAAGATGAAGGGTATAAAGGCAATACCGAGATCCTATTCTGAAAAAAGTAATAGCTCTCGTAGCAATACCCATATTCTATACGCAACTCCCTAAGTTTTTGGGATAAGACTCATTATCCGGGATAGTCTTCCCTCCGGCCTCAAACGCAATGGACAATAGTCATGTTGGATGATCCATGTGTACGGCCAGTAATTGCTGATAAATCTGGCAGCAATAACGGAAGATGGCAGGCAAATATACCTTAAGCAATATGCCATCATCCTGGATCTTGAAAGTGATGTGAGGCAATTGAACGAAACCTGCCATTAAGGCAGGTCAGTGTAATAACGGCCTGCACGGGTGATCCGATGCAGAAAATAATCATCTGAAAAAGGAGGACCCTTAAAGGCCAATACAATCTGGCCGGGACAGGGTTATCACAGAGAATGAAAATTTTTAACCTAACAATCGGGGGATCATCCCCATCTGAATATTTAATGAATGCTGGCAACACATCCATCAGCGGGGTGAAACAGGATATTGGCCGGATAACGGCACATTGTCGCCGGTGGCCGATATGGGTGGTGGGAGTGGGCTTATCTGTAAGTGCGCTTTTCGCTACCCCGGTTCTTGCATATAGAGCTGAAGTCATAGACTGGGTTCCCCAACAAGCCATTATTGCCCTCGGCCAGCCGGTATTGGATGGGGAAAACAATAACGGTAAGCCAGTTCGTTATCCGCCAAAAGGGACAAAAAACTTAATAGGTGTTTTTCCACCAGGGTTCAATATTGAGTTTCCAAAAACAGAGTATCCCACCGTGTTAAAAGATCTTATGCTTTGGGTTAAAGCGCAAAACCATCTCTTCGTTGTTCCACACGTCGTTACAGGAAAGTACACCTGTGAGATGACGGCCTACCGCAAAGACAAGACACCAGGAAAGGCCAAGTCAACACTTTTTACAGATGCCGTCGTTGTAAATAAAGATATCCACTGGTTCAAAGGGGATAGTAACGTGATGGAGTCCAAATTAGTAGATCTGTATTACTCTGTATCCTGTAAGGGAACAGGTTTTTCATGGCAGCGGAAACCTGAAGAGAAAGTCAAATTCGAAAGTGACTGGAAGCATGGGGTGCCGTCAATTGAAATGCAAGACAGCAAAGATCCCAAATATTCTATCTATAACGTTGCTTTCTGGAGTCCACCAGGTGGTTTAAATCCCAATTTTAAAGATCCAGCCATAGTGCGATCTCACGCAGAAAACAATGATAACCAGCAGCAAGTGACCCCCTAAGCGTAAAGGTAATTTACCCGGGAGGGAGGTGATGGCGACAAATGGTCATCTTTAACAAGGCAGCCGGGGAACAATCCCCGGTTGAATAGGGCGTGTTAGATATTCAGCCTATAAATTCCGACGGGTAAAACCAAACAAGCGGCGATACAAAAATACCCACTCGCCAGCTTTCCCCCAGAAAATTTCTGTGGAAATGCATCGGTAACGCGACACGTATGAGCAGGTACGTGTATACTGTTACAAGAATTTTATTCTGCTTTATTTATACCCAATAGATTTCAAGTTACAGCGCAGCAGTAAGTGAAGGCAGCAACCTGGAAGATAAAGGGTATACATTGTTATCCAATCAACCAAGATATCATCATGATCCAAGGCACATTATATATTGTCTCTGCGCCAAGCGGGGCGGGTAAATCAAGCCTGATTCAGGCTTTATTAAAAACACAACCTTTGTACGATACTCAGGTTTCTGTTTCCCATACCACGCGCGCAATGCGTCCCGGTGAAAATCATGGTGAACACTATTTCTTTATCACTGAAGAAGCCTTTTGCCAAATGATCGATAATCACGAATTTCTGGAACATGCCCGTGTTTTCGGTAATTATTACGGTACATCCCAGAAAGTGATTGAAGAAACCCTGACCAGTGGCGTTGATGTCTTTCTTGATATCGATTGGCAAGGCGCGCAGCAGATCCGCAAACAAATGCCCTCTGCCCGCAGTATTTTTATCCTACCACCGTCAAAAGAAGAGCTTTGCCGCCGTCTGCGCGGTCGGGGTCAGGACAGTGAAGACATTATTGAAAAACGCATGGAGCAGGCTGTTGCAGAAATGGTTCACTATAACGAGTATGATTATTTAATCGTTAATGACGATTTCAATACTGCATTGGCCGATCTGCACACCATTATCCGTTCAGAACGCCTGCATCGGGAGCGCCAGGCACAACGGCATGATGCTTTAATCAGCAAATTATTGGCAGACTGAACCCAATTTCAGTATTATGCCCAGTCATTTCTTTACCTGTGGAGTCGCACACATATGGCACGCGTAACTGTTCAAGACGCTGTAGAAAAAATTGGTAACCGTTTTGACCTGGTGTTGGTCGCTGCTCGTCGAGCACGTCAACTGCAAACAGGCGGTAAAGACCCGCTGGTTGCTGAAGAGAACGATAAAGTGACCGTTATCGCTCTACGTGAAGTAGAAGAGGGTCTGATTAACGGTAAAATCTTGGATGTCCGTGAGCGCCAGGAACAACAAGAACAGGAAGCAGCAGAAATGCAGGCGGTTTCCGCTATCGCGGAAAGTCGTCGTTAATCTACGGTAGGTCTGCCTTGTATCTGTTCGAAAGCCTGAATCTGCTTATCCAAAAATACCTGCCTGGGAGTCAAATTGAACTCCTCAAGCAGGCTTATTCTGTTGCACGGGATGCCCATGAAGGGCAAACCCGTACCAGTGGTGAACCCTACATTACGCATCCTGTCGCGGTTGCCTGTATTCTGGCCGAGATGCGTCTCGACCATGAGACACTGATGGCCGCTTTGTTGCATGATGTTATTGAAGACACACCCGCCACCTTTCAGGATATCGCACAACCTTTTGGCCCTGTGGTCGCTGGGTTAGTTGAAGGGGTTTCCAAGCTTGATAAGCTGAATTTCCGCGATAAAAAAGAGGCACAAGCAGAAAACTTCCGCAAAATGATCATGGCGATGGTGCAAGATATCCGCGTCATTTTGATCAAACTGGCAGACCGTACCCATAATATGCGTACTCTCGGGGCGCTACGTCCAGATAAACGCCGTCGTATCGCCCGGGAAACGTTAGAGATCTACAGCCCCTTAGCCCACCGTCTGGGGATTCATCATCTGAAAACGGAGTTAGAGGAATTAGGGTTTGAGGCCCTTCACCCTAACCGCTATCGGGTTATCAAAGAGGTGGTAAAAGCGGCCCGTGGTAACCGTAAGGAGATGATCCAGAAAATTTTGTCTGAAATTGCAGGCAGGCTGGCTGAAGCCAATATTGAGTGCAAAGTCAGTGGCAGAGAAAAACATCTCTATTCTATCTACCGGAAAATGCACCTCAAAGAGCAACGTTTCCATTCTATTATGGATATCTATGCATTTCGGGTCATTGTTAATAATGTTGATATCTGCTATCGGGTTTTGGGGCAGATGCACAGCCTGTATAAACCCCGCCCGGGCAGAGTCAAAGATTACATTGCTATTCCTAAAGCCAACGGTTATCAATCCCTGCACACTTCTCTGATTGGCCCTCATGGGGTGCCAGTTGAGGTCCAGATCCGCACCGAAGATATGGATCAAATGGCTGAAATGGGCGTCGCAGCACACTGGGCTTACAAAGAACAAGGTGAATCCGGTACCGCCGCGCAAGTTCGCGCTCAACGCTGGATGCAAAGTTTGCTGGAGCTACAGCAAAGTGCCGGCAGCTCTTTTGAATTTATCGAAAGCGTTAAATCTGATCTGTTTCCTGATGAGATTTACGTTTTTACCCCGAAAGGGCGCATTGTGGAATTACCCGCCGGTGCCACCCCAGTTGACTTTGCTTACGCCGTACACACCGATATTGGTCACGCCTGCGTGGGTTCGCGAGTGGATCGTCAGCCATATCCACTGTCCCAATCGCTTGCCAGCGGCCAAACCGTTGAAATTATCACCGCACCGGGCGCTCGTCCAAATGCGGCCTGGCTGAACTTTGTCGTCAGTTCAAAAGCCCGCGCTAAAATCCGCCAGTTGCTGAAAAACCTTAAGCGGGAAGACTCCATTGGGCTGGGCCGCCGCCTGTTAAATCACGCGTTAGGTAATGGGAAAAAACTTGTTGATATTCCACAGGAAAATATCACTAAAGAGTTGACGAGAATGAAACTCTCAACAATAGATGATCTACTGGCTGAAATCGGGCTTGGCAATACCATGAGTATCGTCGTCGCCCGCAACCTGTTAGGCGCACAGGAAAATACCACAAGCACAAGCACCAGTAGCCATAACAGCAGAGCACGTAAATTGCCCATCAAAGGCGCTGACGGTGTACTTATTACTTTCGCCAAATGCTGCCGCCCCATCCCCGGAGACCCAATTATCGCCCATATCAGCCCCGGCAAAGGGTTGGTTATCCACCATGAATCCTGCCGTAATATTCGGGGCTATCAGAAAGAACCCGAAAAATTTATGGCCGTTGAATGGGATAAAGAGATCAATAACGATTTCACCGCCGAAATAAAAGTGGATATGTTTAACCACCAAGGGGCTTTGGCAAATCTGACTGCCGCCATTAACGCAGCCAATTCCAGTATTCAAGGTATGAATACTGAAGAAAAAGATGGTCGTGTTTACTGCGCTTTTATCCGGCTGACCACCAAAGATCGTATTCAGTTAGCGAATATTATGCGCAAAATCCGAATTATGCCGGATGTGATGCGAGTCAGCCGTAACAGAAACTAAACCGGATAGCCCGTGCAAATCAGCAGGTGAACAGCCAACCGCGCTATCCACAGCCGACCCACAAGACACTACCGGCAATGACGGCACCAGCCGCACGTCATCCCGGTTATCAAAGAACAGACCAATCAATGCTGAATCAACCTCATCCAGTATGCGGTCTAACCAACCCTCTCCCCCCACACCAAACATCAATACCAACCCGATAGCGATAAACAACAGTGGCAAAATCCATGTTCGGCACCAATACGCTAACAGCATACGGGGATACAGCGAGTAGCGAATTTTGTTGCCCAATAAAAATCCACAGACAGTCAACAATACAATACCGATAACCAGTACTACCCGGCTTATCAGCATCCCATAAGGCATCACACACGCAATCGATAAAAACTCATCTTCCATCATGTCCCACCAAACAGCCACATGTGTGATACGACTCAGGAGATAAACGGAACACAAGCCCGCTGCAAAAACCAAGTGCGCATGTGATTAGCTTGTGATGACGTCCGGGAGCGCGTCGATTTCACCGTTTTCGTTACCGGCGCCTGACCCTTCTGGGGCATAGGTTCAACAACTGCCGTAACAATCAGCATCAGCCGACGGCTTCCCTGCTTCTCACGAAAGAAGACTTTTTCACAGGCAATCACATCACGTCGCTCATTGTAGATATAATTCATTACATCTGTTGCCCGGCGTTCCGTCACTCGGAACACCTGGCTGATTTCACTTTTGGTAAATCCGCGTCCCTTCAATAATCCCCAATACGCGACCGCCATGTACAACGGTGTATCATTCAAATGAGACAAGCAGGCAGGCAGACGAAAATCCCCATGATTACTTTGTTTACCCGTAATAGTCTGACTTCCAAGCAAATCGGTCTGACTGCCGCTTATCTGAAGCAGCATTGAATCATTAACATTGATTGTCATTTTACTCTCCCCCGGTGACTAACTGGTTTTCCTGTTACCACATGAGAAATGAAATACTGTGATTTATCTGAAATGAAATACCTATAGGCTAATCCGCCCACCATATTTAATGATTTGTGTAAAAATAACGCTCGTCGCAGGCGCTATGGCCTTACCAACGTCATGTCAAAACTCGTCTGGAAAGCACCATAATCCGAACGCGTCAATCTCCGGAGTTGCCAGACGCTTCCAGTGAAAGAGAAGCGAAAAGTCGTAGTCTGTTGTGTAGGTGGTGTAGATGGTGTAGGGTTCTCTACTTGAAGGCACACAAAACCACCCGTTCCTGCATCTTTACTATTATTACCGTCGGCAAATGTTATTTGCTTATTCATTGACTGCGTTGTATTACCTTTACCCACAACAATATTCCCCCCACAACTAAATTTAGGATCAGCACTGAAACTAACCGGACCACTCTGAGAAGGTCCTTGGACTCCTACGTGAGACAGCACAAGCTTTACCCCCAACGCTTCATTATCAATCTCTTTATTATCCTCCTCTGCATTATGTATCACCCGCAACATTTGATTCTGAGTACCTGGCATTATATGTTGGGAAGATGCCACCACAATTACCGTGCCGCCTGTATTTTCTCCTTCGGTGACAATGCAGGAAACTTTCAAAGGCACGCTCATTTCCTTGAGTTTGACGGGGTTGAAGTGACCGCTTCCCGGGGGGCCGTCTATTGGCAGAACCTCATCAAAGCTAAATTCGGTGCCATAGGAATAGTCCGGAAAAAAACACTCTGGCGGCTGCAATATTACTGTAGGGTCTTTAATCTCAGGGAGACTACCTAGTGGTCGTTGCCAAACCACAAAATCGTTCTCACGTGAGGTCTTAACCTGAAATCCTACAAGATCACCATTAGGACTCGTGTCGAATTTGATCTTCTGGTCGGGATGTCGCTGCCATGAAAAGTTGTCCCCGCTACAAGAAGCATCGAATTTGAAATCTTGCAATGCCGCATTTTTTACATCTTCATCAATCTTGGTATCGCCATTGTTTACCTCAAGAGATTCGTATTCAGTTTGATTAAGACCCGAATTATTCATCATATCCAGCGAAAAGCGCTTTTCCGCTGTTCCCGGACGATTATCCTTAAAGCTAGCTTTAATTTTACAGTTGTATGTACCCGAGCTAACTTGCAAAGCGTCAAAGATTTTCCCCTTAGATACGAGCCGAAACTTAGCGTTCTCCATCGTTATTTTGGGGTCATCTCCTTGCCACAACATTGATGATACATTGGGAAACACAATATTTGCGCCTAAGTTTGCTTTCCCCGATGCGGGATAAGTGATGACAGAGCGATTCCACGGCACTGCTTGCCTAGGCCCAAGCGCATCACTAACTGCCGCTGCGTTCCAGTATTCTACTTGTGTAGCAAGTACCGAGGAGGAAGAAAAGATACCCACAGATAGGCATATTACGCCTGCCCATGTCGGCCGCTGGCAACGATAAGCTACCATCCGACCAACAGCCTGCATTATCCTGTTAATAAACATTTTATTCATATTCATGCGATACCCAACCAAGGATTACTCCCCAATTGTCCTGTTAGAACTTCTCATTCGTTGCCATCACCCCGTCTCAGCCGAAATACATCCACCTCTCAGGGGATTCCTCTTCTTTTGGTTTTCTGCATTGGATTGCCCGTGCAGATTGTCACCATACAGCATCCCTTTTTAACGGCAGGTTTCGTTCAGTTGCCTCATTGGACTCCAACTCTTATCGCCTTTCTTCTTTATCGGAGGCGCTCCCAAGTCAAATGCCACCTCGCACTGGCTATCCGGTGTATTACTCCACTTCACTTTCAGTACCCCCTTAGACGGCATACCACTCAGGTACACTTGCCCACCATCTCCCACTATCGCCGCCAGATTTATATCTGCCTCCCCTTTCAGCCCCGCCATTGCCCCAAACGGTACAGGTTTACCGCGATAGGTGAGATTCATCAGCAATTGCTGCCCAATACGTATGGGGTAATCCACTATCACAACAGCCCCCTTCGTCGGGAATACGTTCTTGCTGCCTTGCTCCATATTCGCCCCTTCAGGCAGCGATGACGGGTCTAAGCTAATACTGTTACGGCTGTATGTCCTGGCATATGGCATAACCGCATACCCCCAGCGATCAGTAGTAACCGAGCTGGAGTTCATCACACGCACACCTTCAACCCCCGCGGTTCGCACTAATACAGCAGCATCGCCAATACGCGACGTCAAGGTGACGCCATGCTGATGAGCAACCAATCCTCCGTTAACCCCATAGTTCACACTACGCCCCCCCTGTGAATCGTAGTTGTATCCCAAGTTCGCCTGCCCGAAAGCGCCATTGTATCCCATCGACACGGAGCCACTGTTTCCTTGCCCTTGATTAGCCTGGCTTTGTGATACGCTCCAGGACAGACTATTGTCATCCAGTACGGAGCCACCTAACCCTAGCTGGCTATTGCTACGCCCGGAACTATCACGAAAGAAATTATAATTAGCATACGCATTATTCAGGGCCGCATAGGAGCCAAATAAGCTCAGAGGAACATTCACGTTCAACGAAATTTGCCGGTTCTCAGGCCAATCACCATTACCTCGCATGCGATCAATGCTGTAATTAAGCCCCCAACCCACACGGTAGAAAGAACCATTCAACCCCATCGACAGCGTGGTATTGGTTTTAGAGCTGCCCCAGTAGTTATCCCGCCGACCACTGAGCCACAAGGAATAATTACCGGGCAATGACTGGCTTAGCCTCGTTTGCCAACTGCTACGCCGCCGTTCAGACATCCAATAGGGAAGTTCTCCCCAAACACTGTAGCCTTGGATATTCGCATCCGAGAAACTCAGATAATTACGGGTGGAATAGCGGTACGCGGTTAAATCCACTGTCGTGCCAGTGGTCAGCATACTTTTCGAATATTTAGCACGGTAAGACTCCCCGCGCAGGAAGTTAGTCGCATTTTGCAACCGAGTTCGAGCCGTCGTGACATCCGCAGATAACGCCCCCATCATACCAAGGGAAAACCCAGCCCCCAGCGCCGCAGACTGGTACGATTGCGCCACCAACCCCCCACCGTATAATGTGACGTTGCCAGGCAAACCGTAAATCATCGAGGCCATGCCAAACACCGGCTTACGATTGTTGTATCCCCCCGCACGATAGCGCCCGGCTGCCACTTCGTACTTAAATTGCCCCTGCCGCAGCATCATGGGCAAACTAGAATAGGCTTGACTGAACCCATGGTGGGTACCATCCGCCTCAGTTATCGTTACCTGTAAGTCGCCTGCGGTACTGCTGCCGACCAGATCTGTGATACGAAATGGGCCTGGCGCGACGTTGGTTTGGTAAATCACGCTTCCATTCTGCGTCACCGTAATCTGTGCATTGGATTTAGCTATCCCGCTGATAATCGGTGCAAAACCACTCTGCCTGCCAGGCATCATTGCGTCACTGGAGGCAAGCCCAATCCCCCGATAAGGAAAACCATCAAATACTTGACCCGCTACGTTGCCAGTCGAAGTATCCCCTATCGTCAGATCACTGCGTAACATCACTACATCACGCTGCAAATAGGTTTGTAGGAAATTCCAACTTTGCTGGGATTGCGTCGTTTTCTTCACTGGACCATTAAATGAGTCATACCAATTATAAGTCTGAGTACTATAAGAATAGGTGGCAGTATTACGCAGACGCCAGGCCCCCAAATTCAACCCAGAATTAAAGCTACCGAACAGACTCTGACTCGTCTGCTTATTGCCAAATTGTGAGCGTCGGTTCTGATTGCCATTAATATTGTAATTCAATAAAAAAGCCGGAATCCCCTCTTGCCACAACTTTGGATCAACCAGACCATTCTCCAAAGGTTTCATCGCTATCTGGGGAACACTCAAGCTCAACTTCATCTGAGAAAAATTCAGATGAGCCGTGGCCTGAGGAATGAATTTGCTTAATGGACTACCCATTGGTTTATCCGGCGGCAATGCTTTTAATGCCGGTATACTACCCACATTAACACCTGCGGCCTCCAATAAATTTGGGGTAAGTACAGGAACCAGCGCGTTACTATCAGCACCATTATGCTGGAACGTAACATCACGTGAATCAAAGAAAGTACTATTAATGTAGATGTCAACTCGGTAAGTTCCCGGCGCCTGACCACCAGCAGTTTCAAACTGTGATAAATCCACCGTCTGCCCTGAACTTTGACCAAACTCCAATAAAGAAGGATCAAAATAGTCACGCGCTGTTACCTGAGTATGCCAACCCGCCAGTAATACCAACATCATCCGGTAAAAAACCGGTGAAAGGCACAATTCTATTCCGCATTTTGACAAGGACATAGCGGTGGAAATGCCCGGACTTATACGACAAATAGACGGACGTTCTGAACGACGGCTTATTGCCGGAATTATTACTTTCATTCTTAATTGCCATCTCTATTATTTAATACTAGGTCCGTTGCTCACCTATCTTCTGTTGATATCTGCAACGCCACTCACTATTAGCTAGCGGCGGCCAGAGACAACAACGGACCGGCTCTCTTCATCGGTATTTAAACCAAATTCATCGATAGCTCGCCACAATACTGTGACATGACTACCCGGTAGTGCTTTACCCGATGGCAGTGACCAGCTCTGCTGACTCAATGGCGGCACCATACTGAACAAACTCCCAACAGGCATAGCAAACGAATTCACCTTCAAAGTCTGCAACGTTATCCAGAACGGCGACGGATTCGTTAGAGTCACAGTATCTTCCTTGACCGATACCTGTAACTGCTTCACGGCTCCAGCAACCCCCTCTTTTGGTAATCCTTTCGGGCGATAGAACAACTTCACTGCCAGAGTCATGATCACTTTCATCTGGACAAAGTTATTTGGCGCAGAATTTTCCTTCTCGGAAGGCAACAGACGCACATTCAGAAAGAACACCGACTCACGATCTTTCGGAAAGTCCCCACCAGTACGAAGGATTTTCAGTACTTGGCTACTATGCGCATTCACCTTGCCCAGAGGAGGAATCACGATAAACGGCGCATTAACCGCTGTCGGTAAACCGCTCTTTGGGTCCATTTCCCGTACCATTGACTGAATCAGGTAGTTGTCGTCACTGTTATTACTGAAAGTCGACATGGCACCGTTGCTGGATGACCCAAGGTAGATCACACGCGGCTCATCGATAAACGTCCCCCGCGGCTCTGCCTTCAGTCGCGATACAGGCAAGATCATTAACAAAGTACACAACACAGCTGTATATATCTGTTTCATTGAAGTATCCCATTCATGCCATGTAGTGTTTCTTCATCCCAAAAATATGACTCAGTCCCAAACATTGGTTAGTGGCTCTGCAATACACCGTTCTGCGGCTTACTTTCTCCCCCGAAATCGGTCATCATCGCCCACGTCACCTTATCAGCCGCTTTACCGGCCAAGCCGGTCAGGGAATAAGTCACCTGACCAAAAGGCGCTAACATGGATGGCGCTTTATTCAGGTTTATGCTTTCACCAGCCAGGTTCAGCCAAGAAAACGTTTGGTAATACGGCGTCGGATTAACCACCACAACGGTATTGCTGGTTCGCGTAAACGTCAGCCGGGAATACGCCTGTTTCGGTGTCATCGGTAGATTATCTGGCCGGTAAATAAATTTAATGTTCATACCTAGCGAGATAGACAAGGATGCATCAACCTTATCCTGTTGCCCATCAGACTCACCGGGAGCTACCCCCGCAGGAATCGCATTGATGCGAAGACGAAACAGTGACTCACGATCAGCCGGGAAATCACCACCGGTACGGATAACGCGCATCACATTCGCGCTGTTACCCTCTAGACGAAATAAGGGGGGCAGCACAGTAAACGCCGATGACCGAGTCTTGATATCATCCCATGAGGTCACTGCCGCCTGTATCAGATACGCGCCATCACCCGAATTCTGCAACGAGATACTTTGTACTTTGTCGCTTTGATGATAAACCAGCCGTGTCTGTCCTAACATCAGACCGGCATGAGCCGGTAACGCCATCATTGCCCATAGCCCCAATAATCCCATTACCCACGCTTTTATATTCACCGTTTTTATATTCATACCTTCCACTTCACTTCTGGCAACATTTATCAGGCGTACCTGAATTTAGTTATCACGCATACTCAAACTCAAAATGTATAACGACAAATAGACTTCCTCCGACCACTCTATGGCCTTTATCACCGGCAATAACCGCCGAAAATGTCATGGATTGACCATCGTTATTATCAAGGTTCGGTTCAAAATCGAAGCGTACCGGCTCCTCCTTGCCAGACTTCACCTCGACTAATCCCGAGTTAACGCCCCCTTCTTTACTCAGCAACATTCCCACCCACTTAGCGTCAGAAAGTGACGACCCGAAAAGGTAAGGATTGTTACTATCAGTGTCCTTCTCACCCGATACGAACAGAGTCGGTTGCTTTCTAATTTGAGAACCGTCCCCTTTGAGAGGGGCATGATTACAACCCGACAGAGTGAATTTTAACGTTCTTCTCGTTTCTTCCAGAGATGCACCATCCTTGAACTGACTGGCCCTGTAAGGTTTTTCGTAATTTATAGAATATGTGCCACCGGACATGCCATTCACTGACAGCACACAAGTCGGGGGCAACAGAAAACCGGTCAATGAAAGATGAGTAGTTGTCATGCCAGGTTCAGTTTGAGCTTGCACCGGCAGAACCAGATTGGCACTCAACCCGACCATCATCATGACGAGTAACCAATACTTGGTCCGATTGCGATAGCCTATTAAACAACTGTTCATAAGTTTTTTATTATTCAATTTCATCCAATTCATCCAACTCCCCTTATCACTCGTTTCCCAACTTTGTATCCTCCGTGATAAATCGCCCTCACCGATAGGTAAATGTAAAAGTGACACTCGCATGTAATTGACCCGGTCGAATAACACCATCACCCTGCTGCTCCCTAGCGATCGCTACCACTATAGGAACTTCCGCCTGCTGATCTTCAATTTCAATACTAAGATCATTGTTTAGCGATACACTCCGGCCAGCCATTATTAAATCATCCCAATCAATCTCATCGTCTCCATCATCCGACACTGAATACATGAGAACAAATCCCAATCCCTCAGAACTATCAGGGCCATCAGAATCACGGAACATGGTGCGTCCGTTGTTGATGGTAGTACCTTCCACAGATATCTCGGGATCACTGTAAGTATTGGCATTCGGATAACCACAATTAGTCAACTTCAATTGAAGCTTATGAGGGCTTAATATATCCCCTGGCTTTGCAAAGCTCGCTGCCGACAACGAACCGAAATCCAGCGTACCTCCGCTGCTTATCTCCATATCACAAGGCTCTGGAATAATCACAGCACGAAACTCCACATCCACTCCACTCGTTTTTGTGTCGTAATGCCCCTCAGCCACCCCACTGACCGCCAGAAACAATAGAACCAATATAGAACAGCAGAAGCAGCGCATTACCGCATATCTGCCCTTGGTCAGACAGGCCAACGGGTCATTCAGCCTATTCTTTTCTTGTCCTGTCACTGTCCCAAACATCGTACTTGCCTCAAATTAATTCTATGACTTTTCTGTTAACGGATATCGCACTGCAATGCCGATAACATCAGCGATAATCAAACGTAAATGTCATCGTTGCGCTGATTTTGCCTGTCTTTTTGCAATCAGCTGCCGATTCACCGACGACTGGAGCACACATCAGTGAAAACTTGACCGGCACAGAAACAGAAGGGGCGTGGTCATTTATGATTGTGCCTTTATTAGCCAAGTGAAATGGGACACCATTCTTCAAATACGAGGACCACTCCCCGCCATTGAGTGTCTTCAATTGCACAGTAATGCCCATTTCCGCCGTTGAAGCTGTACTTTCTGTACCACGATTACGAAACAGTGTTTCATCCGTATCAACGTGATCGCCGGTAACGGTGATTGTGGGAGTAATACTGTCTTTATTGACCACAGCAGTGCAATTTTTCAGCGTCAGATAGGCTTCCTTGTTGATTTTGCCTGATACTACGTCTTTAAATTGCACAGTACCTAGTTCGATATTGCTGTCGCTCGCAGAGATATCACACGTCCCTTGAGTAATTGTGGCCTTAAACTTGGCATCGACAGAATTCTTCGCCCACAAAGGAGCAGAAAAAAGCCACAAAACCCCCGCCATGCCGATGTAACTCAGGTACCTGCGTACATACAGAACCATTGAGATACCGGTTTTATTGAATTGCGCCATCGAAGTTATCTCCTCCACCGAGATCGTTGATCACCGCCCATTCCACTTTCTTTTTATTCTGACTATTCTGAGCGGGATAAACGTGGGTACTAAAAGGCGCCAGCATTTGCGGATGACTTTCAGAAAACTTCACTGGCGCCCCATCAACTTTGATCTGGGTAAAGCTGATGTGATAAGGCGAATTATTACTGACTTGAATGCCCCCGGCAGCATGGGTAAAGCGCAGCGCTTTGTATGCCTGCTCTGGTGTACCCACTAACCCCGTTGGCCGATAAAATAGTTTGATGGTGTTGCCGATGGCATAAGTTATTCCACCGCCAATTTTGGCGCTTTCAAAGCGCTGGCCCGGAGGATTATTACTACCGGGAATAGCAGAGGCATTAAAATAAAAGACACTCTCCCGATCGGTTGGCAACTTACTGGTATCACCTAAGATGCGCAGGACATTGGTTCCCTTAGGGTCCAAACGGAATAAAGGAGGAGAGACGTAAAAGGGTGCTTTACCGTTACCGTCAACAGTGCGAGTAATCTTAGTTGTCACTAGGTAAGGGATATTGGTTGTTGTATTGCGTACTGAGACTGTTGTTTCGGTTTTATCTTGTAAGAAAATAATACGTGTAGCATTGATGCCAAACCCGCCTTCAGCCAGACTCTGTGACGCGTACAAAAACGCGCTCAATACCAAGCCTTTTATTATTATGTTAGGAAGTCGGAGTTTATTAATCATTTTTTGTTTCTCATATTTTGGCTCGGTTAGCCAATAGTCGCCTAATAAAAGGCACCATCAATCATCTAAAATTTTTCATCGAAGGAGCCTGAGGAAGCATCCCTCAGGCTGAAACAACATAAGCATTAGTTATACGCATAGGAGAAGGTGATGGGGGCAGTAATCTGCTGGTTTCCAGGAATATCTTCGCCCGTTGTGGCTATATATACAACAAATTCTGCATGACTATTCGTCATATCAGGTTCCTCTTTGTTGTCTTTTTTCACAGTAGAAACAATCATAGGAACCGTGCTTTCACTTTTAATAGGCGTGAATACATTATTTTTTAGAGAATTTAGTAGTACTATACCTGCCGATTTATCAGTCTCTTTGTTAAAGAGATAACCCCCTGATTTCTGCAAGGTTTGGCCTGTCACATACAACTTAACTTTACCTGCATCTGTATTTTCTTTAGAGCAGTTACTAAGACCAATAGTGAAATGCCTTTCACTTTCCTTTATAAATTTTGAAATTCCTGTGCCTGGAAATTTCGTACCTGCGGCGTCAAAAGCTGTGTTTGTATGGTTCCCCGTATCCACCGACCCATTTGAACCAGGGTTGGTAACATCACATGTTGCAGCCACAATCATACCGGTAACATTTACTATGGCATTATTCGCCGCATTAGCAGCCGAAGCTGCCCCCAAAACCAACGCCGCCACGACGCTTATCTTTAATATCTTTTTCATTTCATTAATCCTGCTTAACTATCGAACAAAAATCAGACTTAACTTTACATACCATTTGCTGATTATCAGCAACACTTAGCTGTACATAAAATTGTCAATTAGGACCATTTTGACAATCAAGATACACCCTGAAACTTATGTTCAAAAATTCACCATAAACAAAATAATTAAATGACCATTTGCAAAATTTAAGAATATTTTATTGTTGAATCTGAAAAATGAAATCAACAATTTCAAGAAAGGAGCCTGGGAAGCGAGGTGTTTTGGGGGGATTCAGGGGAAAATTAGGTTATTTTGATATAGCTGTGTTAGAATACATAATGCTTTACAAAGATATACAATTCTGTATCTTTCTTTATTAGAAAATCTTCAGTATAGTTTCGCGGTGGGTGTATCTTGATTGTCAAAATGGTCCTAATTGTAGTGATTAAAGTTTACCCTTCACGCCCCAAACTCCTTGAAAACGTTCAGCATTACTCGCGGTATAACGTACAGTATGGCGAATGTTTTTATGTCCAAGATAATCTTGTATCAGTCGAGTATCCACTCCCCGGTCTGCAAGGGCAAAACCACAGGCATGACGCAACATATGCGGATGCGGAACGACAGCAATATTCGCCAATTGACCTAATCGAGTAATAATCTGGTAAATCCGCTGGCGCGTAAGTGGCTTCCCTGAGCGTGACAAAAACAACCAATCACTATCCGCCCCCAAGAAAGTTTTGCGCACTTTCAGCCATGCCTTAATCGCCCGCACCTCACGACGCAATAGGGGATGGTTAGTACAAAATCCCCCCTTTAATCGCCGGATGTACAGGCATCTTTCTTTCAACTCCATGTCAGATAATCGTAAATGCCTGGCTTCGCTGACACGAAAACCATGGATAAAACTCATGTACACCAGACAATAGTTCCGCTCTGGATTAGCACCGACTTTCGCCATTTCCAGCATACTTTCCACTTCTGACTGAGTCAGATATTTTCTTTGGCCCATGACTATTTCTCCAAACATATTGATAGCATAACCCGGCTATTATTCCCCCCTGACAGAATCGTTCCCAACTTCGAGACATAAGCCAGCAACAAACAGAACCAAGGAATAAAATACACACCATCAATTTGCCCAAATGGTATGTTGTTCACCGGGGACACAGAGGGTTATACAGATGAGAGGTAGGATTTAAACACCTTTTTTTGATTATTTTTTCATCATTACGGGAACATGCTGTTAAATTTGGTTGATAACCTTGATGATTACAGGTGTTTCCCCGCAGTGTATTGACATGATTTTCAACCAATTATTAGGAAAATATTACGTTGATTACCTTAACCCGGTCTGTATTATTATGGAAAATAAGCAAGACCGGTTCGCAACCAATGAAACATGACGAACTGTCAAGCAATCAATGGAGAGAATAAATCGCATGAAAGGCCAACTGCTTGATGCCATCCCTTTAACTTCCCTGCATGGCGTCGGGGCAAGTCAGGCAGCTAAACTGGCAAAAATGGGCCTGATCAACTTGCAGGATCTGCTATTGCACTTCCCTCTTCGTTACGAAGACCAGACCCGCCTTTATACGATTAATGATCTTTTGCCCGGTATCCATGCCACAATCACAGGGGAAATCCTGCGCACTGATATTGTTTTTGGTCGCCGCCGGATGATGACCTGCCAAATCAGTGATGGTACCGGTGTGCTTACACTGCGCTTTTTTCACTTCTCTGCGACAATGAAAAACAATCTGGTCAAAGGGAAACAAGTTGTTGCCTATGGTGAAATCAGAAAAGGGAGTCATGGCGCGGAAATTATCCATCCTGAATATAAAATCCAGAATTATGCCGGGAATGTGCAGCTTCAAGAAACATTAACCCCTATTTATCCGACAACAGAAGGGGTTCGTCAGGCGGCTCTCCGCAAGCTGATTGATCAGGTGCTGGAACTGCTTAATACCTGTGCGATCAACGAACTCCTGCCGGAAGAGCTTAGCCGTTCGATGATCAGCCTGCCACAAGCATTACATACCCTGCACCGCCCACCGCCAGATATTGCGCTGGCTGATCTGGAAACCGGCAAACATCCAGCCCAGCGCCGTCTGATCCTGGAAGAACTTCTGGCGCATCATTTGAGTATGCTAGCAGTTAGAGCGGGTGCACAACGCCATCACGCTCAATCGCTGCCGACTGAAAACAAGTTAAAACAGCAGTTCCTCAACCACCTGCCATTTTCTCCAACTAACGCGCAACAACGGGTTGCAGCGGAAATTGAGCAAGATCTGGCAAAAGATGTTCCCATGATGCGGCTGATTCAGGGAGATGTTGGTTCGGGAAAAACGCTGGTTGCCGCATTGGCTGCGTTGCGGGTTATTGCGCATGGTAAGCAGGTCGCCTTAATGGCGCCAACTGAGCTACTGGCAGAACAACACGCAAATACATTCCGACAATGGCTGGAGCCTTTGGGTATTCAGATCGGCTGGCTGGCTGGCAAGCAAAAGGGGAAAGCACGTCAGAAACAGCAAGAATCCATTGCCAGCGGGCAGGTCGCCATGATTGTTGGTACACATGCCATGTTTCAGGAACAGGTGAAATTTTCCGGTCTGGCGCTGGTGATTATTGATGAGCAACATCGTTTTGGTGTGCATCAACGTCTGGCTTTGTGGGAAAAGGGGCGCGAACAGGGTTTTCATCCGCACCAATTGATTATGACGGCCACCCCGATTCCCCGTACCTTAGCCATGACCGCTTATGCAGATCTCGATACTTCTATTATTGATGAGCTGCCACCGGGGAGAACCCCGGTCACAACGGTTGCGATCCCGGATACACGCCGTGAAGAGATTATCAAACGGATCAAAAATGCCTGCCTTGATGAAAACAGACAAGCCTATTGGGTCTGTACGCTGATTGAAGATTCCGATGTGCTGGAAGCTCAGGCTGCGCAAGTCACCAGTGAAGAATTGACGCTCGCCTTGCCGGAATTAAAAGTTGGGTTGGTACATGGCCGAATGAAAGCCGCAGAAA
Source organism: Photorhabdus heterorhabditis (assembly GCF_001280945.1). Classification (NCBI taxonomy): domain Bacteria; kingdom Pseudomonadati; phylum Pseudomonadota; class Gammaproteobacteria; order Enterobacterales; family Morganellaceae; genus Photorhabdus; species Photorhabdus heterorhabditis. The sequence continues at coordinate 20,830 of NZ_LJCS01000063.1, forward strand.
AGCAGCAAGTGATGGAAGCTTTTAAGCGTGGAGAACTACAGCTTCTGGTTGCAACAACGGTTATCGAAGTGGGTGTGGATGTGCCAAATGCCAGTTTGATGATCATTGATAACCCGGAACGGCTTGGCTTGGCGCAACTACATCAATTACGCGGACGAGTTGGCCGTGGGGCTATCGCCTCTCATTGTGTTTTACTTTACAAAACGCCGCTAAGCAGTACCGCCAGAATACGCCTGCAAGTGCTTAGAGACAGTAATGATGGGTTTGTTATCGCACAGAAAGATCTGGAAATTCGTGGCCCCGGTGAATTGTTGGGGACGCGTCAAACAGGGAATGCGGAATTTAAGGTGGCTGATTTGTTGAGAGATCAGGGAATGTTGCCGGAAGTACAGCGTATTGCCCGGCATATCCACCAACACTATCCTGAACATGCTCGCGCCTTAATTGAACGCTGGTTACCGGAACGGGCACATTATAGTAATGCGTGATTGAGAACATACCCGTCATCTTTCAAGTTGCCTCTTTGTTGGCTGCACTCACTCACCCCGGTCACATAGTTATCTATGCTCCCGGGGATTCGCTCCCTTGCCGCCGCGATCCATCTTGAAATCCATAGGGTATATATCAGAGCGGGCTTTTCGTTTCTCACCGCTGCCAAAAATACGGATATCTGGTTTTATTCAATAATTAAGATGCTCTGCTATAGAGCTTTCTTTTAATTATTCTATTAAATTGATAATGTATTATTGCTAAAGGAATGGAAAATACAACTACGAATTATTCCTAAATTAGCACCAGCGTTAAAATATATCCCCAGAAAATATAAATGGTTTTTATTATTTTCTTAAAAAATCGAATATAATACCTCTAATTAATTGATACGACATGTCACTATCCGAAGTCTTTTATCTGCTAACTAGGGTAACAGGCGGTTCCGCTATTTTTCATCAAATTCAGTTGATGGCGTGTGCGGTATTAGCGCAATGTTATGCTCAAAGGTTAAAACGGGAATAGATGTAAACCTATGATAGGAAACTGTCATTAATATATTAATGGTAATTATTATATTTACATCAATATAATATTGAGTTGCTAAGTTTAGATAGTAAATATTTCTATTAATCCAATGAATGTAATTTTAAATATTTTCTTTTCGAAGTATAAAACTTTGATAGAGGTCACGCAAATATTAGTTTTGTTGGTTCTTTTTATCCTATACTTATATTTCATCATGGTACATATTAGGGTGTTTTTAAATTAGAGCTAAATAAATCTACATTGATATAATGGAGAGCTTAATATGATTTATATAAAAAGTCTTTCAGATAATGTGGTTAAAGTTGCAATTAGTAAATGGAGTAGTGAAGAAGGTGATGACAAATATTTTGATATTAACCCAGGAGAGGTGGCTCAATGGGGTAGATCAGATGAGCGCGGTTTTTTAATGTCAGTAGCACGAAAAGATAGTGTTACATTATTATATTCAATAAGACAAAATGGCTACATGATTATTTGTGATGATTCGGTTGAAAATAACGGAAGCCGGATAGATTCTTTATATTCGACACCATCTGTCTGAAAAAATTTATTATTTCACCAGTTTTCTTAATTTAAGATATTTTCGTATGACACTGAATTAAATGAAAATTTTTATTATTGATATAGTGGAGGATTTATGATTTATGTTAAAAATCTCTCAACTGAACCGGTTAAAGTTTCGGTTAATAAATATGGAGATGATGGTAGAGAGGAATATTTAGCTCTTGATTGCGAAGATGTCAAGGTGTGGGATCTCTCCGATACGCATGGTTTTATATTGTCAGTAATACAGAGAGGTATTGAAAAATCATATCCTGTTTCACATAACAGTTTTATTATTATTTTTGATGATCATGTAAAAGATAGCGGCACCAATATATCTCATCAAGATAAATAAATGAGAATTTGTCATCCGATTTAATTGAGTGTGATACCCAATTAAATCACTATAATCAGGAATGGAATCTCCATTCCTGAACTATTTATATTCAACGGATTGCTACTTTTTCCCCTAATGCTTGTTTTTCTGCTTGATTGATAAAGATATCTCCAGCCTCTTTATAATTAATCCATTGTTTTATCAACTTCTTCTGTCAGCATTTCCAGACTAAGTGTTTAGTTCCAATATTTGATGTGTCAGATAATAGAAAAAATTATTTCTTGATACCTATAGATTAATACTAAATTGTTTTTTGGCAGTTGATTTTAGATTGTTTGTATCGATAAAGAGTTAAATTTAAAATTATGAGACTTAAGCGACATAATTTAAGGAGGATGTACGCCTTTATGACTACTCTTATTAATACGCAAACATGTAACTTAATCTACTAAGGATTAACGGTAAGGCAAAGAATAAAAATCACCAAGAGGGTCGCAATATATTTTCTATTTATAAAAAAGTGAGTTGCTTTGATTTTTTATAGGTTGAATTATTATATTTTTCTCAGACATTGGTTAATGGTCGGCAATAACAAAATAATACTTAATGGATTAACTAATCATATTCACTATGCGCTTTCAGCTTAGAACTCCTTGATGATGCTCACTATCTGCTATAAATTTATGGGCATGTTTTATGCGCATAAATGAGGTGTCTGATGAAAATACAATGCGTCTCAACCGTAGAACGAAAACAATCCGGTAAACGTAGCACAAATGTGTATTTGACCGCTAAGGTAGTAGATGAAGCCCGTGATTTAGGGATCAACTTATCAGCAACACTAGATAAAATGTTGTCCGATGTTGTTCGTGAGAAAAGAAGACAGTAATGGAAAGCGGAAAACAAAGCCGGTATCCACGCTTTCAATGAATTTGAGCGTGGTGCAGGGCTATTTACCGATGATGATGAATACGGGGTTATTTGATAGCTCAGTACGCTGTTTACCGCAACAAATCCCCTAAATCGAGGGAGCAATACCCTTTCATTATCGACATTCAGAATGACCTATTAGACGATTATAATTCACGGACAATTTTGATTACTGGTAGCTCCATGCACTTTTAACCATAATAGCTATTCGAACCATTTTAGACGGTAGGTAATGTATGGAAATTATTCCCGCACAACTGGCTAAGAACCAGTTTGGTGATCTGATTATGAAAGTTCAGCGTGAGCCTGTGGAAATTAGTAAGCATGTGGCCGTGGTTATCTCTCCTGAAGAGTATGATCAGTTCGTACAACTCAAGTTACAGAATTTAAAAGCCGCTCTGGCTGAATCTATTACACAAGCTGATCGTGGCGAATTGCATAGTATTGATAATGTATTTACACCGTTGACGGTTGATGAACTTGAGGGTAAGGCTTAGGGATAAGTGTCCGGTTTACGAAGAAAACCAGAGAGCATATTCGTGCAATCAAACTTATTCTATGCGCCGATGGGGCGAATGTTGCGGAAGCTTATTCAACTTCGTTACGTGTGACTTTGACGAAAATTCTTGATCGTCACCCATCCCCCGGTCGTGATCGCAGTGAGGATCTTTATTTTGGTGTGCTGCGTTTCCCCGTAGAGAGCCACATTATTTACTACCGGGAAGTTCCGACGGGTATTGAAGTGTTGGCGGTGTTACATCAGACGTAAGATCCACATAACCATCTATAGAGCATAAAACATGGGGCACTTTATTTAACCTCAGCTCTGCTTAAGAACAGAGATTTCAGAAGCACGTAGATTCAGACTCGGTCTTATCGCTTGGAATGTAAATGCGCCGCTTCTATGCGTTTCGTGCATTGACTCAAGCATTTTTATGCCGATAACGTATCAATAGTAAGTTTGTCAGGCATTTGTTCAAGCTCAGTCCAGTGATTTTCATCACTGTTTCACGGTCGATACTCACACTTCGGTGACTGTTCTGACAGTCACCGTAAGATCCTCTTTTAACATGAATCATTGAATACTGATTAAAAACTCTCAGCACGAGTTAGTGGCGTATTTGCTCAAGTTCGTTCTGACTCAACCCAGTCGTTTTCATTATCGTTTCACGGTCGATACCCATGTCGATCATCGCACATGCGATTTTCAGTATCCCCCGTTTTTCGCCTTTATTCAATCCTTCTTGGAGTCCTTCCTGACGTCCTTCTTGGTGCCCTTCCTCGCGTCCTTCTTGGTGCCCTTCCCGGCGTCCTTCTTGGCGCCCTTCCAGACGCCCTTCAATAAACCCTTTCTGGTGCCCCTTCTGCTCCAGTTTCTGCGCTATTGTCATCAGTACCTCCTCATACCTCGGGGACTGTTCTGCCAGTCGCCGGATAAAACCCTCTGGATCGGCAGTATCTCCCGCCTGTAATAAGTAGTTTAGCACGCTTTTTAGCTGTTCATCCGTATAGTAATCATACGTCAGCAGTATGACCAACTCTTGCAGTAACTCTGCCATATCTCGCTGCCGGATATGTTTTTGCACCATTTCCAATAACGCGACCCGTTTGTGCGTCAGGATTTCATCATCGGAGATGATCGTCACATCGACCAGCGGGAAGGGACCGGAATAGATTTCCTTCGCCAGGGCCGGATCATCGAAGCAGTCGAGCCAATTGGTACTCCAGGGATACGGCTGTATCTTCCCGTGATAAAACAACACCGGAATGACCAGCGGCAATTTTTCATGTCCCTGCTCCAGATGCCGTTGCATGGCTGAAATCCCGTAACGTAATAACCGAAATGCCATCATTTTGTCCGGGGAACTCTGGTGTTCGATCACACAATACACGTAACCGTCACCCTGCGCCGTTTTCAATGAATACAAAATGTCGGAATAATGCGCCCGCAGATTGTCTTCAATAAACGATCCTGATTCCAACCGCAATGTATCCAGATCACAAACTGCCCGTAATGTCGCAGG
>NZ_LJCS01000064.1:0-25133 GCF_001280945.1 Photorhabdus heterorhabditis
ACCCTCTACTAGCTCAATAAATGTTCATGCCAGATATCAAAACCTATCAATAAAATCGTATTGAATGTGAGAAATTATCAATATCTGCGAAATGTATAATTTTTACGCAAAGTAGAATCCCGCCCTGCTCTGGTAACGGATAAGCCAGTACGTATTTTTGAGGATGATGGGGATCAACTTACGACAGAAATATTGCCTTTTGTTAGTGAAAATAATAATTATCAATATTATATTAATACCAATAGTAGAGGTTTTGTTGCTTTAAGAGTTTTCCCTAAAAAATTTAAGGGTAACTATTCAGTACGTATGTTCGCAAAACTGCCATACTTTTTAAGAAATGCTTCATCAAGTATTTTGTTTATTACAGAAGATATTGTTCCAAATCTTCCTGCACCAAACATTGAAGAATTGGTTGGTGATAAATTAACACCACAAATAGGAAATGGCAGTACAGGTTTTCATGTGATTATCCCATCTTATACAGGTGCTAAGCCACAAGATAAAATTTTCTTGGTGATTAGAGAAGATAGTGAGGAAACTCAAAGTCAATCTGCTGTGATTTCTAATATGAATCAGTTTAATAAACCATTTATTTTAGTTCCATATTCTAATGTTCCCAATATTGGTGATAATGAGTTGTATTATTATGTTGTTGATGTAATTGGAAACGTTACTATGTCATCTTCCCTCTATTTTAATTTAACGAGGTCAGTACCGAATCAACCACCAGAGATTAGGCGTACATTAGCGGCAGCTAGAATTTTCACTCATAAAGATCAGAGTGAACTTAAACAGCGAGGTAAGATCAATCTTGTAAAAATTTTAGGTGGAGGGCTGGATGCGCATATTGCTGTGGGTAAAAACAATGGAATAGATGTGGATAGTGTTATTAATGTACGCATTTACGTTAGTGGTGTTGTCAATGATATTCCATCTTCAAAAATTTATTCTCTTGAACCCCATACGGTAACTGCCGACGAAGTGGCGGCTGGAGAGGCGATTATTCTACTTGGTCAGGCACCTTTTACGGGTGTAGATTCGTATGATGATGGACCAGGATTAGTTTATATTACTTATAGTGTAAGAATAAAGGACTCTAAGGTTTGGTTTGGCCGTATTGATACGGTTCCATAACTGATTGAGCTTTTATTTATTTGCTGGAAAATGCTTGAGCATTTTCCATTTTTCCTAATATGTTTCTTATTTGTGAACTGGCGATTTATTTATTGCATAACTGTAATATTTTCTTAAACGTTATTATTTTATTTTCAATTAATAAATCATGGAGTTAATGGTGACAATATGAATAACGGCATCTCAAGTGTGATTATCACAGAAAACGCGGCGATAAGTGATTTAACCGATTACCCTAATCTTAATCCCAAAAATATTGTGACTCTATATGGTCTACCTGGATATAAATTCTATGCTACGACATCTATCGGTGCTTCTATTGTAGATGATAATATTGATGTGGATCAGATCACATTGACGTTAGATGAGACTGGAGCAGGACATTTTTATGTTCGTTCTCCGTTTGAACATAAAAATATTGAAAATAGCGAAGAGTTTTCGGCTTTTGTGATGATTTCTCCACAAGAGGATATGAATAAGGTAATATCTTTCCCGCTTATTTTTGGTAATTATCGTCAGTCTGATGAAGCTATAGTATTTACCGCCTATAATTATACCACAGGTGCTCCGGCAGATGGGAAGACGCCTTGCTCGATATATCTTTTTATTGATCGCGAAAATAATGATGATATTAATCAAATACGTATAAGAGTGAATAATAATGCAGTCATTGAGGGTTATAATAAAGACTGGGCAGATATTCCATTAAAGGAGGATGGTAGTGCGACAGTGAATGTGACTAGCAACACAGCAGGTAAAGTTAATGTTTGGCTAACAGCACCTGATTCAGATTCAGGGGATACAGTCAATTTTGTTTTATCGTTTAGACCGATTCCAATGGAAGGTGAAATATGATTACCAATCACGAAAATATATTTATTCCTTTATCGTCGCCAGAATTGCCGCAAGCAGATAATGATGGTTTGATTGATGTTTCTGTTCAACAGAACCAAGATTTAATTATCAAAGTACCTTATCATAAGAAGATAAAAATCTGGGATGTGATCGTGGTAAATGTTGGGGGGATTTTTTCTCGCCCCTATTATGTTCAGAATATTAATCTTGATTTTTTTACTGTAATTATGCCGTTCTCTGAAATACCAGATGGTTGCTATAATGTGACTTATACATCAGCGGATGATTTCGAGAATGAAAATTTCTCTAAGCCGGCTGTTATTAAAATTATTAATTCGCCATCGATAAAATTATTACCATCAGTTTATCCAGATGCAACATCTGGTGTTATTCACTATTCATCTCTTGTACAACATCATGGGTTAAATGTGCATATCAGTTATAGGCAGATGCAGAAAGGCGATAACGTTATATTCCACTGGCAAGGACATAATTTTAACTATGATCCGATTGCGAGGGCTGCTTGGGATGCACAACCAATAACAGTCAGCGATGAGGATGTTAAGCAGGGTTATGTTTCTTTAGTGGTGCCGGTGGAAAATGTACTTTGTTTGGGTCAAGAGGGAGTGGGAACCGGGTATTATGAGGTTGGTAATGCTATTTCTGCTCCAGGTTCAGTGATATTGTCACTAATGGATATGTCATCTGTCATAATATCAATTAGTGAAGGTGCGCCGATAGTATCTAATGAATATCCCAGAATAAAATCGAAAAATTTGGTGGCGGTTTATGGGCCACCAGGAAAAAGGTTATCGGCTAGTGTTGAGTCGGGCAATATTGTTGAAGGGGATGGTACAAAATATCAGTTTGCTCCCAATAGTTTCGGGCTGGCTTATTTCCATTTGCAATCTGAGACAACGGGTAGTTTTCGCTGTACTGTTTCTGCGGAGGATGGGGCTATAACACCAGGTGTAGGTCAGGCAATATTTAGTGAGTGGAGGGATGGAGTAGATATTATCAAAGCTTATGCATTTACCTCTGAAGTACCTGCTGATGGCGTGAGTGTTTGTAGTGGTTATGTGATTGTGGACCGTACTATCTATTCTGGCAACAGATTACTTGTTCGTACTGATGGCTCTTCGATAATTTCAGGTTTTGGTGATAACGAGAGAGAGTTGCAGGTTGCAATTAGTCAGGATGGTTGTACAACTTTCCATATAACTAATACTAAAGCAGAAAAAAATAATGTGATAATAAGTTTACCCGATACTGATAAGTCGATTCAATTTTCTATTAATTTTAAATATTTTCCTTCTATTTAGTGTAAGGAATATTGTTATTATCAAGTTGAAATCATTTTATTTTTAATTTTAAATCGATGATAACATATATACATAATAGTGATAAATTAGGAGAATGAAATGAATGATGAACAAGCACCAAAAGATGCTAAAACATTAAGTTGGGTATCAAGTAAAAAAATAGAAATTGCGGATAAGCCTATATATGTTGGTATAAACGTAATTCAAGATGGTTATTTATTGCATGGGATGAATATAATTTTAACATTAGATAATGAATCTATGGTATTTAAAGAAAATAATGAGCGTAAAATTACAAAAAATACAGGAGTAATGGGTGAAGCATCAGTTGAAATTATCTCTGTTGGTTCAACTCCGTGTCAAGGAAATGTAGATGCCTGTTTGGACGGTGATACTCAAATAAAAGCCTCTTCTCTCCAGATAGAGTTTACTGCTGTCCCTCAATGTGTGACAGGTATTAATCTTGACCGAGAAAAAAATAATGTATGGGCTAATAGTACCGATGAGAATATCGTAGTTGCAACTGTGTATGATCAGTTTGGTAAAGGAATTAAAGGCCAAGAAATAACCTTTCGGGCAGATATTGGGGGAAAGGTATTTCCATCGTCGGGTATAACAGATAAAGATGGTAAAATAACGGTTTCAATACAATCTGATAGCGATGGCAGGTTGATACTAATAGCACAAGTGGGAAATATTATAAAGGGTATAGCTGTGGATTTCACATATAATCCATATCAGTTAAAGATCACAAAATCTCCGTCTGAGTTGTATTCATTTTCGAGCGGTATTATAACTGGATATTTATATAAGAATGGTATAGGTGAACCTAATGTAACCATGGCAGTATCTACGGGATCTTATCTGTCAGTGAGTGATGAAGACAAAAATATGACTACCGATAAAAATGGATATTTTAGCTTTAGTGTTTATTCTACTTATGCTCAAGAGTGTTCGCCTCATCATCATATTCCTATGAGTAAATTTTCATCTGTTGGTATAAGTTGTATAGATGGACTGATGTATTATCAAACGTGGATAACGTTAACCCCAGGGCTATGTTAGTCACTAGTAGGCTCTGGATATTTGGGGGGGATGCTGATTGTATGATTACTTATTGAAAAATTGGAGAAATCCCCCTATTTTTAGCCGTTATCATACAGTTTGAAAATAAGACGATTTTTATTATCTCGATAAGAAGCACTGATTGAAGATATATATACCCAATAGATTTCAAATTGCAGCGCGGCGGCAAGTGAACGCATCCCCAGGAGCATAGATAACGATGTGACTGGGGTAAGTGAATGCAGCCAACAAAGAGGTAACTTGAAAGATGACGGATATATAACTTGGATGGAATTTCACAACTATCATTGTTATACATCAATATTTAGTTAAAAACCTGAGTGTCACTTTGAGTGAAGTTCAGGTTACTCAATTCATTATTTTTTCATGTTATTTCTTATAATGATTAGGGGGTGGCTATTAAATCTCCTTTAGTTGTGATCGTACCCGCAATGACCTTTTACCAAATAGGGCTATACTATCTATACCCAATGGATTTCAAGATGGATCGCAATGACTTGAAAGATAACGGGTAATAGCCATAGATAGTCACTGCCTCAATTACGCCTATTGGCATAGGCTTTTAGTAAGCATTAACTTTGGAGTTTTTGGTTCTTAGTGTTCACGGAGAGTGTGTATTTACGAAGAGTGTTGGAGGTAACATATGAAACGTCAAAGTGCCTTCATAGTGGGTAATGTATTAATGGGCATCGGTATGTTCACTATAGTGAGTAGTCTGGTTTATACATTACTGCCCCACATTTTCAGCCTTGGCTGGCCTGAGTTTTTATCTGAAGCCGCGCTATTGGGGGTCTTTATTGGTGCTCTTGTTTGGCTGGCTGGCGCCGGTGTTGGCGGTCGGGAAGGTGTAGCAGATCGTTACTGGTGGCTAAGAAACTATGATGAGCGTTATCGTCGTGGTAGTCATCGGTATCCATAACAAAAATAGAGTTAGTTATATACCCTATGGATTTCAAGACGCATCGCGACGGCAAGGGAGTGAATCCCCGGGAGCATAGATAACTAGGTGACTGGGGTGAGCGAGTGCAGCCAACAAAGAGGCAACTTGAAAGATGACGGGTATAGTTTGTGCTAATGGAGAAGTATTACTATTCCAGAGTCAGCAGAAAACCCGTTGAAGCTCTTGTACAACGGGTTTTTTCTTAAATAGCGATATATGAGTGCAACTTATTTATTAGTGCTCAAACATCGCAGAAATTGACTCTTCATTGCTGATACGGCGGATCGCTTCAGCTAACATACCTGACAACGTCAGAGTACGAACCTTATTCAACGCCTTGATTTCAGCAGACAGTGGAATGGTGTCACAGACAACCACTTCATCAATCACCGAGTTTTTAATGTTGTCCACCGCGTTGCCGGAGAAAATTGGGTGAGTTGCGTAAGCAAATACACGTTTGGCTCCACGCTCTTTCAGTGCTTCGGCTGCTTTACATAAGGTACCGCCGGTATCGATCATGTCATCGACCAGTACGCAGTCGCGGCCAGCGACATCACCAATAATGTGCATCACCTGAGAAACGTTAGCGCGTGGGCGGCGTTTATCAATGATAGCCATATCCGTATCGTTCAGTAGCTTAGCGATAGCGCGCGCGCGGACAACCCCGCCAATATCCGGGGAAACAACGATAGGGTTTTCCAGCTCTTTTTGTAACATATCTTCCAGCAGAATTGGGCTGCCAAATACGTTATCAACCGGAACATCAAAGAAACCTTGAATCTGTTCAGCATGCAGATCAACTGTTAGCACACGGTCTACGCCGACACTGGACAGGAAGTCTGCAACCACTTTGGCGGTAATCGGCACACGCGCTGAACGGACACGGCGGTCCTGACGGGCATAACCGAAGTAAGGGATTACTGCGGTAATACGTCCTGCGGAAGCGCGACGCAGTGCATCAACCATAACGACTAATTCCATTAGGTTGTCGTTAGTCGGTGCACAAGTGGACTGGATGATGAAAATATCACCACCGCGCACATTTTCGTTAATTTGCACACTGACTTCACCGTCGCTGAAACGGCCGACGGCAGCATCTCCAAGGTTAGTGTACAGGCGGTTGGCAACACGTTGTGCTAGTTCCGGGATAGCGTTACCAGCAAAAAGCTTCATATCGGGCACGAGAAAAACCTCAGGCTTGCGTCCAGAGAGATATTGTTGACCAATACTAAATAACAATATTTATTCATTGGTTCAATAACACGGGTATCCCAGAGCGAAAATTGTGCAAAGGTGAATTGTTTACGCCACGCGCAACAAAACCATGCAACCACTCAGGGGCTTTATTTAACACCTTACGGGCCGATGCTTCTGATTCGAACTCACCGAATATACATGCACCGGTTCCGGTCAGGCGCGACGGCGCGTATTCTAGCAGCCATGAAAGAAGCTGTTCAACCTCACGAAAACGTTTTCTTACAAGAGGTTCACAATCATTTGCGTACGGAGCCTTTAATAATGCGGCCAGAGAGCGAATTGGTGTATCACGTTTTAATTCTGGATCTGTGAAGATGCGCAGGGTTGAGATTTCAATACCAGGGTGAGCAACCAGATACCATTTTTCTTCTGGTTCTGCTATTTGCAGGATTTCACCAATACCTTCTGCAAACGCCGCGTGACCTTTGATAAAGACGGGGACGTCAGCACCAAGACTCACGCCAAGGGTTGCCAGTGTTTCGTCTGTGAAGCCCGTTTGCCAGTGATAATTCAGTGCGATAAGCACAGTAGCGGCATTCGATGAGCCGCCACCTAATCCACCGCCCATTGGCAGACGTTTGCTGATACTGATGTCAGCGCCTTGATGAGCAATGCCAGTGCCATGTTGGTGGCTGTAGGATTGCAATAGACGTGCGGCGCGGATGATCAGGTTGTTATCGTGTTCCACACCCTCTATTGGTGTCAGTAACCGAATTTCATTATCTTGGCGTGGGGTAATTGTAATTTCGTCGCCATAATCAAGAAACTGAAATAGCGTTTGTAATCGGTGGTAGCCATTGGCGTGACGACCGGTGATGTAGAGAAATAGGTTAAGTTTTGCCGGTGAAGGCCAGGTTAATGTCATTATTTTGTGGTCCAGTTATCCATTTTTAGTTTAATGCGGCGATCGCCTTGGGTCAGCTCAAGACGGTTAGGAAGGGCGGGGATCGTTGAGGTATCGTAGGATTGATAATTAACTAACCATGTTTCGCCATTGTGTCGATAACTGACGGTTTTCAATAAATAGCCAGAATCAAGTTTAAAGTCTTTTGCTTCACCGGGCAGACCGGTTATCCAATGGCGCAGATTATCCAGTGGAATATGCATATCGGTGAGTTGATAAATTATCTCTTCAGGATTATCACTGAAATATTTTTTGCCTTGGTTATCTGTTAACTGAGTCATACCGGGTTGAACGATTAGCTCTAATTCAGTACTGCCCAGGGGATTAGTCAGCAATAAACGGTAGCGTTCTGGGTTATATTGATGCCAGAAAAAACGCGCATAAACTTTTTTCTCATTGGTCAGATAAGCAAAAGATCCACGGGTTTGATATTGATTCAATTGCTGTAATTGTTGTGCGCGTGCTTGCCACTGAGGAGAATCAGCGGACCCGGTTCCTACCGGCTGTGTTGTTAATGTACAAGCGGTGAGTAGCACACAAGAGAGTGGCAGTAGGCGGAGTGGTAGTAGGCAGAAGAGTGATAATTTTTTCATTGGCTTCATCGATAATCTCTGTTTAACAGCATGAAAATTTTTACATTACTTAATAATGAAGAATAAAGTATTAATCCAGTTAAATTTCGAAAAAATATTCTGAATAATGATATCAGACGTTGCTGATTGTCTTTTATTGGTCTGGCGTATCAAGTAGAATGCACAGCTTAAGAAGAGTCCTTATTAAGGGTGATGATTTCATCAAATAAAACGTTTTTGCTTTTACGATGAATTGTTTCTCAGCTGATAACTCAATGCAGTTCATATGACTTTGTTAGCACTTGGTATCAACCACAAGACTGCACCTGTATCCCTACGTGAACGGGTGACTTTTTCCCCTGATGCTATTGGGGAGGCACTTGATAACCTTCTCCAGCAACCACTGGTGAGGGGGGGCGTTGTGCTGTCAACCTGCAACCGTACAGAACTTTACCTCAGTGTAGAGCAACAGGATAATCTGTATGAACAGTTAATTAACTGGTTATGTGAATACCATCAGCTTAATCCCAGAGATTTGAGATCCAGTGTTTACTGGCATCACGATAATGAAGCCGTTAGCCACTTGATGAGAGTGGCGAGTGGGCTGGATTCATTGGTACTTGGGGAACCTCAGATTCTTGGGCAAGTGAAGAAAGCATTTGCGGAGTCGCAGCACAGCCAATCCTTATCAAGTGAGTTGGAGCGATTGTTTCAGAAATCATTTTCTGTTGCCAAGCGCGTCAGAACGGAAACTGAGATTGGCTCAAATGCGGTTTCAGTTGCTTTTGCGGCTTGTACATTGGCTCGGCAGATTTTTGAATCACTGTCTGAGCTGAATATTTTGCTGGTAGGTGCGGGTGAAACCATTGAGCTGGCAGCCCGCCACCTGAAAGAGCATCGGGTGCATCATATGATGATCGCTAACAGGACGAAAGAGAAGGCGCAGATATTGGCTAATGAAGTTCAGGCTGAAGTGATTACCTTGCCTGAAATTGATATACGTTTAGCTGAAGCTGATATTGTTATCAGTTCAACCGCTAGCCCTTTGCCCATCATTGGGAAAGGCATGGTTGAACGTGCATTAAAGTTACGCCGTAATCAACCGATGTTGCTGATTGACATTGCAGTTCCCCGTGATATAGAGCCTGATGTGGAAAAACTGAATAATGTCTATCTCTACAGTGTTGACGACTTACAAGCAATTATTCAGCAGAATCTTGCACAACGTAAAGCAGCGGCTATCCAGGCTGAATATATTGTTCAGCAAGAAAGCGGTTATTTTATGGACTGGTTGCGTTCACAAGGAGCGGTAAACTCAATCCGTGAATATCGTAATCAGGCAGAGCGGGTTCGGGCTGAAATGACCGCTAAGGCGTTGTCTGCTATCAACCAGGGGGCTGATATCGAGCAGGTAATAAATCAGTTGACCCATCAATTGACGAACCGCTTGATGCATGCCCCTACCAAATCACTCCAACAGGCTGCCAGTAATGGTGACTTGGAGCGTCTTAATTTATTACGTGACAGCCTTGGGCTGGAACAGAATTAACCATATCTCTGAATAGGGTCTGAAACCACGAATGAAGCCTTCTATTGTTGCTAAATTGGAAGCATTACAAGAACGTCACGAAGAAGTTTTGGCTCATCTCGGTGATGCCAGTGTGATTGCTGATCAGGAACGTTTCCGTGCTTTGTCACGGGAATATGCTCAACTGACTGATGTGACTAATTGTTTTAAGACCTGGCGTACCGTTCAGGATGATCTTAAAGCGGCTGAAATAATGCTTGATGACCCTGAAATGCGGGAAATGGCACAGGAAGAGATCAAGGACGCCAGAGTACGTAATGAGGAGCTGGAGCAGCAGCTGCAATTGCTGCTGTTGCCGAAAGATCCTGATGATGAGCGTAACTGTTTTCTTGAAGTTCGTGCTGGAACCGGTGGTGATGAAGCGGCTATTTTCGCCGGGGATCTGTTTCGTATGTACAGTCGTTATGCGGAATCTCGCCGTTGGAAAATAGAAGTGATGAGCGCCAATGATGGTGAGCACGGTGGTTACAAAGAAATTATTGCAAAAGTTTCTGGTGAACAGGTTTATGGTCATCTGAAATTTGAATCTGGCGGCCATCGTGTTCAGCGTGTACCAGAAACCGAATCACAAGGGCGTATTCACACTTCTGCTTGTACCGTTGCAATTTTGCCGGAGATCCCGGAAGCAGAGTTGCCAGAAATCAGCTCAGGTGATTTGCGTATTGATACGTTCCGTTCATCTGGTGCGGGTGGGCAGCATGTAAACACTACGGATTCAGCAATCCGTATCACGCATATTCCAACTGGCATTGTGGTTGAATGTCAGGATGAACGTTCACAGCATAAAAACAAAGCGAAAGCAATGTCTGTATTGGCGGCACGTATTCGCGCCGCTGAAGTTCGTAAACGTCAAGAAGCAGAAGCTTCTGAGCGCCGTAATTTGCTGGGTTCCGGTGACCGTTCAGATCGCAACCGTACTTATAATTTCCCACAAGGACGGGTGACGGATCACCGCATTAACCTAACGTTGTATCGCCTTGATGAAGTGATGGAAGGAAAATTGGATATGCTTATTCAACCGATTGTTAATGAGTATCAGGCCGATCAATTATCAGCTTTGTCAGAGCAGGATTGATGGATTATCAGGGTTGGCTCAAACAAGCCACAATACAGTTATCAGCAAGTGACAGCCCTAAACGGGATGCAGAGATTTTGTTGGGGGTCGTCACTCGCCATTCCCGGACTTATATACTGGCATTCGGGGAAACTCAGATCTCTCCAGAGCAGTTTAGCCAGCTTGAAACTTTATTAGCTCGCCGGGCAAAAGGTGAACCCATTGCTTATATTACCGGCGAGCGCGAATTCTGGTCGTTGTCATTAAATGTTTCTCCTGCCACATTGATCCCGCGTCCTGATACTGAATGTCTGGTTGAGAAAGCGCTTGAACGGTTACCACTAACATCTTGTCACATTCTGGATTTGGGCACAGGAACGGGGGCGATTGCGTTAGCCATTGCCAGTGAGCGCTCTGATTGTCGGGTTACTGGTGTTGATATCAATCCTGATGCGGTTATGTTGGCACAGGGCAATGCTGAAAAACTGAAAATACAAAATGTGGATTTTCTGGAGAGCAGTTGGTTCTCTTCATTGAATAATCAACAATTTGGTATGATTGTGAGTAATCCACCTTACATAGATCAAGCAGATCCACATTTGTTTCAGGGGGACGTTCGGTTTGAGCCAGAGAGTGCATTAATTGCGGCAAAACAGGGCACCGCTGATCTGAATACGATTATTGATCTAGCGCGTAATTTTTTGTTACCTGATGGATGGTTGTTACTGGAGCATGGTTGGAAACAGGGAGACGTTGTAAGAAGCCTATTCTCTGAGAGTGGTTATCAGCAAGTGGCTACTTTTCAGGATTATGGCGGTAGCGAACGAATAACACTTGGCCAATGGAAAAGTGATGAAAGCCATAGCTGATTATGAATTTAATAACGCATCTTTAAGTAGCGGTATCTTGTTAATATCGAGAGCCATTCGTTCTGACTTTCCTCAGCTTTCAGTGGAGATGCAGTTTCAGGCATTGATTGATGAAGCCAGGCAGGAAATATCTCCACAGATGACTATAGAAGAACAACTGGAAAAATTGCTGGAGCTTTTTTATCGAAGTTGGAAATTTGGCGGTGCCAGTGGTGTTTATTGCCTGTCAGATATGTTGTGGTTGGATAAAGTACTGCATTCTCGTCAAGGGTCTCCGGTGGTTTTAGGGATAATTCTTATCCATATTGCTCAGGCTTTAGGACTACCATGTATGCCAGTTGTTTTTCCAACACAATTGATTCTGCGTGTTGATTGCCCGGATAAACCTGTGAGGTTTATTAATCCAATCAATGGCGAAACTTTGAGTGAATACACGCTTGATGTGTGGCTTAAAGGTAATATCAGCCAGACTGCTAAATTAGCGGCGGATGATTTACAGGAAGCCGATAACATCAGCATTGTACGCAAAGTGCTGGATACAATAAAAGTCGCATTAATGGAAGAAGTGCAGATGGAATTGGCGTTGAAAGCCAGTGAAGTTGTTCTGATGTTTGATCCGGATGATCCATATGAAATACGTGATAGAGGGCTGATTTATGCCGAACTTGATTGTACTCATATTGCGGTTTCTGATTTGAATTATTTTGTGGAACACTGTCCAGAGGACCCTGTCGCAGAAATGATCAGAATGCAGATATATTCCATTGAGCAGCAATGTGTTGTGCTGCACTGATTTATCCCGTTAATTTATTTGCCCTTAACAGAAGGTATAAGTATGCAACAGAAAGTGGTTAATATTGGTGATATCAAGGTCGCTAACGATCTGCCGTTTGTTCTCTTTGGTGGTATGAATGTCCTAGAGTCACGGGATTTGGCCATGAGTATTTGTGAGCACTATGTAACAGTGACGCAAAAACTGGGCATTCCTTATGTTTTCAAAGCCTCCTTTGATAAAGCGAACCGATCATCAATTAACTCTTACCGTGGCCCCGGTCTGGAAGAGGGAATGAAGATTTTTCAGGAGCTAAAAAAACAATTCGGTGTGAAAATTATCACTGATGTGCATGAACCCGCACAAGCTCAGCCAGTGGCGGAAGTGGTTGATGTGATTCAACTTCCTGCATTCCTCGCGCGTCAAACTGATCTGGTTGAGGCAATGGCTCGTACTGGCGCGGTGATTAACGTTAAAAAACCACAGTTTATCAGCCCCACTCAGATGGGAAATATTGTCGAAAAATTCAAAGAAGGCGGCAATGATCAGGTGATCTTGTGTGACCGTGGTAGCAATTTTGGTTACGACAATCTGGTTGTGGATATGCTGGGATTCAATGTCATGGCTCAGGCAACCGGGGGGCATCCTGTAATTTTTGATGTGACCCATTCACTGCAATGTCGTGATCCGTTAGGTGCTGCATCAGGTGGCCGTCGTGCTCAGGTTGCTGAACTGGCACGTGCCGGAATGGCGGTTGGTATTGCTGGGCTGTTCCTTGAAGCTCATCCTGATCCAGCGAATGCCCTATGTGATGGCCCATCGGCATTACCGTTGGCGAAACTTGAGCCATTCCTGATTCAGATGAAAGCCATTGATGACGTGGTAAAAGGTTTCCCAGAACTGGATACCAGTAAATAAAGTCGTTTTCTGATGTAACGCATCAAATGATTAATAAGTTTGGCGCTGGATTACAGCGCCATTATTTTGAAAAAAGTTAAATGACTCTTTATCGCGGTTTTAGTTAACTGTTTTGCAATTGAAATGTAATTCTTCCATGGCTTGTGGCAATGTTGCATGGAAACTAAGGTGATTTTCAATGAGTTGAATTCTGGCTCTGACCAGAGTTTTTAACGGCTGGAATGGAATATCACAAACAGCGATATATTTATCTTTTCCCACTTCATCAATAAAGCGCTGGAAAGCATGCAACCCGCCCGCATCCAGTACAGGAACAGCATCCCACTGCATAAGGATCGTCTGATAACCTGCACTTTCTTCTTTTAATTCCGTGAAAATACGCTCAGCCGCAGCGAAGAATAGCGGGCCATTGATCCGAACAACCAATAGGTTTTTGTCTCTATCTGTCTGTGACAATTGGCTAATGCGGGTCATATTGGCGATTCGACGCATGAACAGCAGCGAAGCCAATACGATACCAATCGTAATTGCGATAACCATATCAAACAGCACCGTGAGCGACATACAAAGCACCAGAACAATAATGTCATCCCTTGGCGCGCGGCGAATTAGATCGATAACTTTATGTACTTCGCTCATATTCCAGGCAACTATCAGCAACAGGGCAGACATAGCGGCGAGCGGAAGATAAGAGAGCATGGGAGCTAATACTAATAAAGTCAGTAGAACCAGTAGAGAGTGAACAATAGCTGAAACGGGAGATGTTGCACCGGCTCTGATGTTGGCAGCTGAACGGGCAATTGCTGCGGTGGCGGTAATGCCACCGAAAAAGGGAACGACAATATTTCCCAATCCCTGACCAATCAATTCACTGTTTGAATGGTGCTTTTTGCCTGTCATACCATCCAAAACGACGGCACAGAGCAGCGATTCAATCGCGCCCAACATGGCCATTGAAAAGGCGGCGGGCAATAGGGCTGAAACTGTGGCCCAATTGATATCAATGTTATGGGAACCCGTATCAGGCAAATGCCACGGTAAAACAAATTGAGGCAGGATTGGCGGGATACCTTGGCCTTGTGTGCCATCATTCAGAATATAACTGAACTTAGAACCAATGGTAGCCACATCCTGACCAAATAAACTCATTATTCCCATCACGGCAGATCCTGCGATTAGAGCAGGAAGATGCCCTGGTAATTTTAGCCCTAGTTTAGGCCAATAAATGAGAACTGAAAGGGTAGTCAGGCCGATCAGCGTATCACTCAGATGTAGTGTTGGCAGCGCATGAAATAGAGCGGCAACCTTATTGATATAATTCTCTGGTACATGTTCCAGTTGCAGACCAAAAAAATCTTTGACTTGCATGGTTGCGATAGTGATAGCGATTCCAGAAGTAAAACCCAGTGTGACAGGTAGCGGGATATATTCTATCAGCTTACCAAAACGGGCTAATCCCATTACCAGCAGGATAATGCCCGACATCAACGTCGCAATCAGCAAGCCACTCAGGCCAAATTGTTGAGATACCGGGTAGAGAATGACGACGAAAGCGGCGGTAGGACCGGAGACGCTATAGCGAGAGCCGCCAGTGATTGCAATAACAATACCGGCGATAGCTGCGGTATAAAGCCCATATTGCGGGGCAACACCACTCCCGATAGCTAACGCCATAGCGAGTGGGATGGCGATAATACCGACAGTAATACCGGCAATAATATCTTTAATTAAACGGGTAAAAGAGTATGGTTCTTTCCAACAAGCCTCAATAACAGCACTAAACGGCCGTATGCCGTTCATTCTACGAGTTTTCATCTGTGCATAAGCCAAAAAAATAATAAAAAAAGCAATAAGGGAATCAAAACCCAAATTGCGGTAATAATGCTTTGAGTTCAAAACGATAGTGCTAACCGGGTTAATAGCTTAGCGACAGTAAAATAAAAAGCAAAAGGGAAAGGTAACAATTTGTATTAATTTTTGATTAAAAATTGCATTGATTGCTGACTTATTGGCAACTTAATACTACAGCTGCATTTCCTTTTTCAACAGAAGAGCACGATAGTTTTGCGGACTTGAGTGTTAATTATATGTTTTTATTTTGTTTCAAATGATGGGTTTTTGCCCGCATTTGAGGCGATAAAATCCGCAATTTTCAGAATGTTTCTATATGATTTCTAAGGAAAATCTGATGGATTATTCATCATCTATGTTAACGAATAAACGGTGAGAACATGATGATGATTTCAGTCAGAGCCACTCTCCAACGGGTTAGCCAATGGAGAAGCAAATAGATGGCAATCGAATATTTTTTGCTCGTTGGTGACAAGACCACTTGTGGCGGCCAGATTATTACCGGTGACCAAACCATGACATTTAATGGTCGGGCAACCGCGCGTAAAGGGGATAAGGTGACCTGTGCCCCTGTCGTGCCCAGTTCATTAATTCGGAGATGGGCAGTTATGAAAAACAGGAGCAGCCTAATCAGCCGACCACCGCGCCGGTTAATATGGAGACGTTAAATTGAAGATGAGTTGGCTTAACCAAAAATGGAATAATTAATTGAATTTTTAGCGCGGAGTAATCTCTTTATCTTTTTTGGATAAAGTATGGAACGATATTGAATCGTTATCGATGCTGGAAGAAAAGGATTTCCGCGATTATATTCTGGTTTTTCCTGCTGGTTCAGGCATGAAACCGGTTTATGTGATATATATAACTTAACTTATAAGCCAGATAATAATTTCCATGAATATTATCACGTATAAAAAATTGAGATTCTTTTAATTTGAAATATTTTTATTTGATTGAAACTTTTTATTAACAAATCTTGTTGATGTGAAAATTTTCGTTTGCTATTTTAACAGATATTGTCAAACGGGAGTTGTGTGTTGATAGTTCACTCAGTCACACTGACAGTCTTAAGCAGAAAGTTGTAGCGTGTTTGCAAGATAGTTAAACAGCAATTTAAGTTGAAATTGCCCTATTAAATGGATGGCAAGTATGACTAAAAAAATTTCATTCATTATTAACGGTCGAGTCGAAATATTTCCTGAAAGTGATGATTTAGTGCAATCCATTAATTTTGGTGATGATAATATTCATTTGCCAATCTTGAATGATTCTCAAGTAAAAAACATTATTGATTATAATGAAAATAATGAATTGCAGTTGCATAACATCATCAACTTTCTCTATACGGTAGGGCAAAGATGGAAAAATGAAGAATATACAAGACGCAGGACATATATTCGTGATCTAAAAAGATATATGGGGTATTCAGCAGAAATGGCTAAGCTAGAGGCCAACTGGATATCTATGATTTTGTGCTCTAAAGGTAGTCTTTATGATATTGTAAAAAATGAACTTGGTTCTCGCCATATTATGGATGAATGGCTACCTCAGGATGAAAGTTATGTTAGAGCTTTTCCGAAAGGAAAGTCCATACATCTGTTGACGGGTAATGTACCATTATCTGGTGTGCTGTCTATATTACGTGCAATTTTAACAAAGAATCAATGCATCATAAAAACTTCATCAACCGATCCTTTTACCGCTAATGCATTAGCATTAAGTTTTATCGATGTGGACCCTCATCATCCGGTAACGCGTTCTTTGTCAGTCATATATTGGCAACATCAAGGTGATATATCACTCGCAAAAGAAATTATGCAACATGCGGATGTTGTTGTCGCTTGGGGAGGAGAAGATGCGATTAATTGGGCGGTAAAGCATGTGCCACCCGATATTGATGTCATTAAGTTTGGTCCTAAGAAGAGTTTTTGCATTATTGATAACCCCGTTGACTTAATATCCGCCGCTACAGGGGCGGCTCATGATGTTTGTTTTTACGATCAGCAAGCTTGCTTTTCCAGCCAAAACATATACTACATGGGAAGTCACTATGAAGAGTTTAAGTTAACGTTGATAGAAAAACTGAACTTATATGCGCATATATTACCCAACACCAAAAAAGATTTTGATGAAAAGGCAGCCTATTCCTTAGTTCAAAAAGAATGTTTATTTGCTGGATTAAAAGTAGAGGTTGATGTTCATCAGCGCTGGATGGTTATTGAGTCAAATGCAGGTGTGGAACTTAATCAACCACTTGGCAGATGTGTGTACCTTCATCACGTCGATAATATTGAGCAAATATTGCCTTATGTGCGAAAAAATAAAACGCAAACCATATCTGTTTTCCCTTGGGAGGCCGCGCTTAAGTATCGAGATGCATTAGCATTAAAAGGTGCAGAAAGGATTGTAGAAGCAGGAATGAATAACATATTTCGAGTTGGTGGCGCCCATGACGGAATGAGACCGTTACAACGATTAGTGACATATATTTCTCATGAAAGACCATCCCACTATACTTCTAAGGATGTTGCGGTTGAAATAGAACAGACTCGATTCTTGGAAGAAGATAAGTTCCTGGTATTTGTCCCATAATAGGTAAAAAATATGGAAAATAAATCCAGATATAAAACCATCGACCATATTATTGGTGTTGAAGAAAATAAAGAAATTCATGTCTGGGAGACGCTGCCAAAAGAAAATAGTCCAAAGAGAAAGAATACCCTTATTATTGCATCGGGTTTTGCCCGCAGGATGGATCATTTTGCGGGGCTGGCAGAATATTTGTCGCAGAATGGATTTCATGTGATCCGTTATGATTCTCTTCACCACGTTGGATTAAGTTCAGGGACAATTGATGAATTTACCATGTCTATAGGAAAACAGAGTTTGTTAGCCGTAGTTGATTGGTTAAATACCCGAAACATAAATAACCTCGGTATGCTGGCTTCAAGCTTATCTGCGCGGATAGCTTATGCCAGTCTATCTGAAATCCATGTTTCGTTTTTAATCACTGCGGTCGGTGTGGTTAATTTAAGATATACTCTTGAAAGAGCTTTAGGATTTGATTATCTCAGCTTACCCATTGATGAATTGCCAGATAATTTAGATTTTGAAGGCCATAAATTGGGTGCTGAGGTTTTTGCGAGAGATTGCTTTGATTCTGGCTGGGAAGATTTAACTTCTACAATTAATAGCATGATGCATCTTGATGTACCGTTTATTGCTTTTACTGCAAATAATGACGATTGGGTAAAGCAAGATGAAGTGATTACATTACTATCAAGCATGGGTAGTCAGCAATGCAAGATATATTCTTTACTAGGAAGCTCACATGATTTGGGTGAGAACTTAGTGGTCCTGCGCAATTTTTATCAATCGGTTACGAAAGCCGCTATCGCAATGGATAATGGTCGTCTGGATATTGATGTCGATATTATTGAACCGTCATTCGAACATTTAACCATTGCGGCAGTCAATGAACGTCGAATGAAAATTGAAATTGAAAATCAAGCAATTGCGCTGTCTTAAAACCTATTGAGATAGATGGTTAATTCTATCACTCAAATAGAAATATAAGGACTCTCTATGAAATTTGGAAACTTTTTGCTTACATACCAACCCCCCCAATTTTCTCAAACAGAGGTAATGAAACGGTTGGTTAAATTAGGCCGCGTTTCTGAGGAATGCGGTTTTGATACCGTATGGTTACTTGAGCATCATTTCACGGAGTTTGGTTTGCTTGGTAACCCTTATGTGGCTGCTGCTTATTTACTTGGTGCAACCAAGAAATTGAATGTAGGGACTGCGGCTATTGTTCTCCCCACCGCTCATCCAGCACGCCAACTTGAAGATGTGAATCTGCTGGATCAAATGTCAAAAGGACGATTTCGGTTTGGTATTTGTCGGGGGCTTTACAATAAAGATTTTCGCGTATTTGGTACAGATATGAATAACAGTCGCGCCTTAATGGAGTGCTGGTATCGGTTGATACGAAATGGAATGACAGAGGGATATATGGAAGCCGACAACGAACATATCAAGTTCCATAAGGTAAAAGTGCTGCCGACGACATATAGTCAAGGTGGTGCACCTATTTATGTCGTTGCTGAATCTGCTTCTACGACTGAATGGGCCGCTCAACATGGTTTACCGATGATTTTAAGTTGGATTATAAATACTAACGAAAAGAAAGCGCAAATTGAGCTTTATAACGAGGTAGCTCAAGAATATGGGCACGATATTCATAATATCGACCATTGCTTATCATATATAACATCTGTAGATCATGATTCAATGAAAGCGAAAGAAATTTGCCGGAATTTTCTGGGACATTGGTATGACTCCTATGTTAATGCCACGACCATTTTTGATGATTCAGACAAAACAAAGGGTTATGATTTTAATAAAGGACAATGGCGCGATTTTGTCTTAAAAGGACATAAAAATACTAATCGTCGCGTTGATTACAGCTACGAAATCAATCCTGTAGGAACCCCGCAGGAATGTATTGATATAATTCAAACAGACATTGATGCCACAGGAATATCAAATATTTGTTGTGGGTTTGAAGCTAATGGAACAGTGGATGAAATTATTGCTTCCATGAAGCTATTCCAGTCTGGTGTGATGCCGTTTCTTAAAGAAAAACAACGTTCGCTATTATATTAGCTAAGGAAAATAAAATGAAATTTGGATTGTTCTTCCTTAACTTGATCAATTCAACAACTGTTCAAGAGCAAAGTATAGCTCGCATGCAGGAAATAACAGAATATGTCGATAAATTGAATTTTAAACAGATTTTGGTGTGTGAAAATCATTTTTCAGATAATGGCGTTGTCGGCGCTCCTCTGACTGTTTCTGGTTTTTTACTTGGCCTGACAGAAAAGATTAAAATTGGTTCATTGAACCATATCATTACAACTCATCATCCTGTCCGCATAGCGGAGGAAGCGTGCTTATTGGATCAGTTAAGCGAAGGAAGATTTATTTTAGGATTTAGTGATTGTGAAAAAAAGGATGAAATGCATTTTTTTAATCGCCCTGAACAATATCAGCAGCAATTATTTGAAGAGTGCTATGAAATTATTAACGATGCGTTAACAACAGGTTATTGTAATCCAGATAACGATTTTTATAATTTCCCCAAAATATCTGTAAACCCCCATGCTTATACGCAAGGCGGACCTCGGAAATATGTAACAGCAACAAGTCATCATGTTGTTGAGTGGGCTGCGAAAAAAGGCATTCCTCTAATCTTTAAGTGGGATGATTCCAATGATGTTAAACATGAATATGCGGAAAGATATCAAGCTATAGCAGATAAATATGGTATTGACCTGGCAGAAATAGACCATCAGTTAATGATATTGGTTAACTATAACGAAGATAGTAAGAAAGCTAAAGAAGAAACGCGTGCATTTATCAGTGATTATGTTCTTGAAATGCACCCTAATGAAAATTTCGAAAAGAAACTTGAAGAAATAATTACAGAAAACGCTATCGGGAATTATATGGAGTGCATAGCTTCGGCTAAATTGGCAATTGAAAAATGTGGTGCAAAAGACATATTATTGTCCTTTGAATCAATGAATGACTTTACGCATCAAATAAACACAATTGATATTGTTAATGATAATATTAAGAAGTATCACATGTAATAAAAGGGTATGGCAGTAACTCTGCCATACTCTTTAATATTATACGCTATGGATTTCAAGATGCATCGAGACGGTAAGGGAGCGAATCCCCGGGAGCATATAGCAAACTCTGTGACCGGGGTGAGTGCAGCCAACAAAGAGGCAACTTGAAAGATAACGGGTATAGCTACCGAGGTAAAACAGGTATGACTTCATATGTTGATAAACAAGAAATCACAGCAAGCTCAGAAATTGATGATTTGATTTTTTCGAGTGATCCCTTAGCCTGGTCTTACGATAAACAGGAAAAGATCAGAAAAAAGCTTGTGCTTGATGCGTTTCGTAATCACTATAAACATTGTCAGGAATACCGTCACTACTGTCAGGCACATAAAGTAGATGACAATATTACGGAAATTGATGACATACCTGTATTCCCAACATCAGTTTTTAAGTTTACTCGCTTATTAACTTCTAAGGAGAACGAAATTGAAAGTTGGTTTACTAGTAGTGGGACGAATGGTTTAAAAAGTCAGGTGCCACGTGACAGACTAAGTATTGAGAGACTTTTAGGCTCTGTGAGTTATGGCATGAAATATATTGGTAGTTGGTTTGATCATCAAATGGAATTGGTCAATCTGGGACCAGATAGATTTAATGCTCATAATATTTGGTTTAAATATGTTATGAGCCTGGTAGAATTGTTATATCCTACATCATTCACCGTAACAGAAGAGCGCATAGATTTTGTTCAGACATTAAATAGTCTTGAGCGAATACAACGTCAAGGGAAAGATATTTGTCTTATTGGTTCGCCGTACTTTATTTATTTGCTTTGCCGTTATATGAAAGATAAAAATATCTCATTCTCTGGAGATAAAAGTCTTTATATCATCACGGGGGGAGGCTGGAAAAATCACGAAAAAGAGTCTTTGAAACGTGACGACTTTAATCATCTTTTATTCGACACATTCAACCTCGATAATATTAGCCAGATCCGTGATACCTTTAATCAAGTTGAACTCAACACTTGTTTCTTTGAAGATGAGATGCAACGTAAACATGTTCCGCCGTGGGTATATGCGCGAGCACTTGATCCTGAAACATTGAAACCGGTACCGGATGGAATGCCGGGTTTGATGAGTTATATGGATGCGTCATCAACGAGTTACCCGGCATTTATTGTTACCGATGATATCGGGATAATTAGCAGAGAATATGATAAGTATCCTGGTGTACTGGTTGAAATTTTACGTCGCGTTAATACGAGGACACAAAAAGGTTGTGCTTTAAGCTTAACTGAAGCATTTGGTCGTTGACTCTTTTGCTTAATGACTTGTGCGATAAACTCACTAACGTTTTGTCAAACCCTGACGAGGGTTCTCGACCCTCCCTGCATCGGAGGTATATGCAATAAAAAAGCCCAGGTGATTAACCTGAGCTTTCTTTCAAATTTGGCGGTGAGAGAGGGGTTCGAACCCTCGATACGTTTTCACGTATACACACTTTCCAGGCGTGCTCCTTCAGCCTCTCGGACACCTCACCATGTTTTTTCATTCCAGTAACTTTGTTTGACATCGTCGCTGCAACGGGGCGCTACTATAGGGAAAAGCGTTACAAGCGTCAACACTCTTCTGATATTTTTCTTTGGCTTTTTGATTGGTTAGCGAAATAAACGCCAATTCGATGAATTGATATCCATCTGATGACGCCGAAATAGTTAGATTCAAGTCTTTTAATAAGAAAAAAATGAATTCGTTAACTACTTAACATTCTCAAAATTTTCGTAATGACGATTAACAAAGGGACTTGCAACCTACTGTTAATCAGATAACCCTGTATGAAAAAAATAAGATGAGGATAAACAGTCATGGAGATTATCTTTTACCACCCTTTTTTTGATGCCAATCAGTGGATTCAAGGCATGCAACAACGACTGCCGAATATTAATATCCGTCAATGGAAACGCGGTGATAATCAGCACGCAGATTATGCAATGGTTTGGTTGCCACCCTATGAAATGCTGGCAAATCGCTCTGGGTTGAAGGGGATTTTTGCATTAGGTGCCGGTGTAGAAGCGATTTTAAAACAGGAACAGCAAAAACCAGGAACATTACCCGCCAGTGTGCCACTGATGCGGCTTGAAGATGCAGGCATGGGGCTGCAAATGAAGGAGTATGCAGTAGCAACGGTTTTACACTATTTGCGACGCATGGATGAGTATAAGTTGCAACAGGGGCTGCGTGTGTGGAAGCAATTTGAGCCACATGATCGCAAAGATTTTGTCGTAGGTGTACTAGGCGCGGGTGTTTTAGGAAGTGATGTCGCAGAAACATTGGCTGAATGGGGGCTTGCTGTCCGTTGTTGGAGCCGTACTCCAAAGCAGATTAATAAGGTAGAAAGTTTTCACGGTAAAGATCAATTGGGCGATTTTCTCTCAGGGAGTAAGGTGCTTATCAATCTGCTACCAGATACACCAAAAACCCGAGGTATTCTGAATTTATCGTTGTTCAGTCAGTTAAAACCAGGTTCTTATCTGATTAATATCGCGCGAGGTTCCCATTTGATAGAACATGATCTGTTGGTGGCAATCAATAAAGGCTATATTTCAGGGGCTTCATTGGATGTATTTGTTGAGGAACCTTTACCGGAAATGCATCCGTTTTGGACTCATCCTCGTATAACGGTTACTCCACATGTTGCTGCTATTACTATTCCTGATATTGCTATGAATACGATTAGTGAAAATATTCAGCGAATTGAAAAAGGTGAATTACCAACCGGTGTTGTGGATATGGAATTGGGATATTAATCACGTCTCTTTACA
This sequence comes from Photorhabdus heterorhabditis, assembly GCF_001280945.1. NCBI lineage: Bacteria > Pseudomonadati > Pseudomonadota > Gammaproteobacteria > Enterobacterales > Morganellaceae > Photorhabdus > Photorhabdus heterorhabditis. The sequence continues at coordinate 23,586 of NZ_LJCS01000064.1, forward strand.
GTAGGGACGGTTATTAGGGACAATAGCGGCAAAATAGCTATTTTTTGGAAACTGAGATGAATGAATTTTCAATTGTTTGCCGTATCTTAGGCTCTTTATTTAATCGCCAGCCACAAGATGCCGTTCTGGAACCTCTTCTGACGATGATTGCAGAAGGTAAATTGAAGCAGTCTTGGCCATTGGAACAGGATGCGTTGCTGGATCGTTTGCAACAAGATTGTGATCTACCAGCAATGCAAGCTGATTATATCGCACTGTTTTGTGGAGATGATGCCAGTGTATCTGGTCGTCGTTCTGGCTATACCGGTGAGAGTGAAGATGGTGTTTGTCAATTTCTGATTGAACGGGGTATGCCATTGTCAGATGCGCCGTCCGATCAGTTTGGATCTCTGCTATTAGCCGCGTCATGGCTGGAAGATAAGGCAGCAGAGGATGAGGTTCAGGGGCAGATTGCGCTGTTTGATGAATATCTTCTGCCGTGGTGTGGGCAATTTTTAGGAAAAGTGGAAGCCCATGCGACAACGGGTTTTTATCGGACACTCGCAATCATTACCCGCGAAGCATTGCAGGCGTTAAGAGAAGAGTTAGACGCTTGATTTTGAAATGATAAAGAGGCAAATAATGTTCAATTATTTGCCTCTTTTATGAAAATTATTTATCGGTAAGTGTAATAACAAATTTGCCAGGTTTGATTTCTAACCCTTTTGCCAATTTTTTGGCGGCGGCTTCAGCTTTACTGTGATCGGGTTTCAATACATAAACCGGGTTAGTATCAAAGAAAGCGCTAAGTGATTTGTTCAAGTAAGGAACCAGTGCGTTAACCGGTTTTTCCATTTTTTCCGGTGTGATTTGGTAATCAATGACTTCTAACGCTTTCAGAAAAATAGCCCCTTTTTCTGGATCAAATACAGGTTGGGCTTTTAGTGTTAACTTCATATCGGCTTTTGCCGGGCCAAGCAGGGATGTAATATTGACTTCTGCGCGGCCAGTTAATGCTATTTTGTCTGGTTCTGCCCGGCCAATTTGGCTGGAAAGTTCTGTTAATTTTATATCTGCATTAGCAAGACCATGTAATTCAATCTTTTTCTGGTAATGAACATGTTTCACCAGATAGTCATTGATCAGCTCTTCGCTGATACTGATATCGTTGAATTGATCGCAACCACTGATTAACCCCGCTAGCAGCAATACTGCCCCCAAGAAAAATTTTCTCATATCGACTCCTTTATTTTAGCGAAAAACGCCGTAAACCCTTGCCCAGTGCGGGCGGGGATATAAGGCGAAAAGCCCGGGGGGCTTTCAAGAACACTCAGGCGTTGACTGACTCTGAACGTAGGCTCTGAGTGTTTCGAGCGTTGCCCCTCCGGTGCTACAGACAAAATACGATCTTGACCACAGCAACCCTGTTTTGCTCTGCATTCGTAGATGTGTATTCTGCTGGCGTAGTAGCCGTGATGATACTGATTTCAGGTTGTTAACCATCACGCTCACTGCCAGCTTTGGCGGGTATGCGACCAGAAGGTGTACATGATCCCGCTCACCGTCCAT
>NZ_LJCS01000065.1:0-22655 GCF_001280945.1 Photorhabdus heterorhabditis
ACAAAGTGCCCGTCGGGGCGAGTTGGAATGCACTTTAACAAAGCGGGGAAAAACGGCAGAAAAAAAGCTGCTAAATCAGGGGGAAAAGTCCGCCCAGCGATATGATGACACCAGTATCCGCCAGACGAGAACGGACGGCGCAGCAGCCCATATTCCAGACTCAATTCCTCATATTGGCGTGACAAAGTAAGATGAGATTCTACTAACTCATGATATGGCCTGTTTAATTCTCCGTTCTGGTGTTTTTCTCTGGCTATTCGAGCGAACAATATCCGCAGTTTTTGGTAATCCACTTCATTGGGTAATTGCCACTGGCTATCACTGAACCAGTGACTGGCCATCTGTTTTCCTGTGGCAGCGTTAATTTCTTTTGCTGTGACACCCAACACCTTTCGTGCATTGCGAAAGTAGTCCACAAGCGGTTTAAAGACATATTGCTTAAGTTCGCGGCATTTGTGGAAATACCCATCACCTTTAGGTTGATAAGGCCCCTGATAATGTTCAGCAAATATGATCCGTTCAGTAGAAGGGAAATAAGCCCTTAAACTTTCTTTATTCTGCCTGCGCCACGGACCAGAAGGTTTTGCCCAGATAATGTGGTTAAGCACATTGAACCGTTCACGAACAAGGATTTCCGTATCAGACGCCAAACGCGAACCACAAAATATATACAAACTGCCGTTGGGTTTCAGCACACGCCAGAATTCAGTCAGTACTTCATCCAGCCACGCAAGATAAGCCGTTACATCCTCCCATTGTCTGTCCCAACCACACTCTTTTACCCGAAAATAGGGGGGATCGGTGGCGATTAAGTCTATGCAGTTGTCTGGTAACGTTTTGATAAATCGTAGAGAGTCGTCATTAATTAATGTGATACCACTTAAATTCACAATATTTTCCATAATCGATACTAGCTTACTCTCTGGTTAGCACAGAACAGGCGAATGGCTGGTGTCGTCAACTCCACCAGCCATCCATTTCACCGCTTAAGAAGTCACCCCATCAAAGGCAACGCTTGAAAAAGGTGTCGTTGTCCCGGCTTTCCATCAAGCCAGCCAGACAAAATTGAGTTAAAAGTAATTGGCAACGCGGTGTTGATAGCCCCGTCAGAGTTGAAACATCGGGAATAGAAACCCAGTCATACATTGGTACTGTTTCTAAAACACATGAGGCTGTTGTTGTCATATCTTCATGTTTTAGCATGATAATTTAAACCTTTGGTCAGTTATTGTGCATAGACACACATGTAACTCTGACCAATGACAACAGCAAGTTTTATCTGAATTTCAGGCAATAAAAACCCCCGCACTGGGCGAGGCTATCAGTCACGAATACTACTATCACAACATATACTGAAATAGTGGCTCATAAGTTCAAAGATGTCAACACGTTCGTGACAAAAGTCTTGATTTTCTTTCCTGTTCCCGTCTTATAAAGGCATCTTGCAATGGTTGACAAATCAAATATTCCGTTGCTCTTAATATTTCCTCAACCTCACGCCGACAAGTTGACATTGATGGCTTTCGCTTACGCAACATACCATTTCTGCGGATCATAATTCTTGGCTGAACCGTTGCATGATAATGTTTGGCAATTGCTCTATCAGATACACAATAAACATATCGACTAAGCAACATCCCAAATGCAACCCGATCAATGTGGTAAATATGGTCTACTACCCTAGCGATTAACATTCCGTCATCATCATTGCATATCGGACGTTCTGGATAACCTCTCAGCTCTACCGTCGCCATAAGCTCAGCAATCATACTGCTCTGACGTTTATCAAGCCTGCCAGAATACACCCATGCACCGAACTTGGATAACCAGTCCTGCAACCAAATTTCTTGTGCCTGAGTCAATTGCAGCCCATCCGTTGAAAATATCACACCCGACATAACCGTACCTCTCCAACTTCCCTTTTAACTTGGGGCAATAGTTCCGTTGCCATACTGTGGATTGCTTGCCATGTCTTCGGTGCCGCATGAAAGCCCGTGGGATGCAAACGCTCGATGATAGCGAGGATGCAGCAGAATGGAGAAATGAGCAGCCCTTTGGGCCATATCTTGTACCGCTCTCACATGATGAATTTCCGCAAGTATTACTCCCAACCCCATATTCCGACAACAGATACATCCCAGTAATGTCACATTAGAAAGCCACTGTTTTTCACTTTTAGCCATTGGCTCTGCCTCTCATTACATAAAATCGGACAACTGAGAAGCTGCATGTTCAGCGGCGTTTCGGGTCGGGAAATTGCGATACAAAATAAAGTTCCAAAGCACGTTTAATGTATCTTTATAAAGTTCCTGAAATTCCATCTCTTCCATTTTGGCGAAACTGACTGAACGAGGTTCACGGTACAGACTGCCGTTGGGCATTTCGTAAATGTCATAGTGCCCTGATTCCACTGTTGCCCAGCGCCGAAAGGCATCAAAGGATTTAGTGGCAGTAATATTCTGGGCTCGGTTTTTAGATATGCCAGCAAGATATTCATCCGCAGCGGATTGTAAGACATCTTCACTGCCCGCGAAGTGTGCAAGAAATTGTACGTAGCCACGCACAAGCGCTTTCTCTTCCGGGGAAATGGTACCCCCAGCAGGTTCCCAGTATTCATAGCCGAGATTCAGAAGGGCAAAATATTTACGATGGAAACGCGGGTTACGTGCTTTCTTAAAATCCGCATAGAGCACATCGCCCCACTTCACTTTGGAGTGTAGGTATTCCCTGGCTGCGGGAGTCGCAGGTCTCAGGGTGTCATTCGAAATTTTGATAAAACTATGCTGCGTCATTACTTATCCTCAAAGTTATGACACAGCAGCTTTTGTTTAGGTTATCAGATGTTCAGGCCGATACGAACAGAATAACAGGTGTTAGTATTAATTCCCAATTTTACTTTCTATTAAATAAATTGACGACGTTTGTATCTTGTTGTGTAGTAGATATATTAATACTATTCTTCAATTGTATTCTGGATTGGAAATCAAGTACCTGTGATTCTGACAAGAATCCCTTAGGAACTGAACATAAATCCTCTAAATCTCCTTTTGGGAAACCAAATTCCTCAAGAAGTGTTTTTTTACTAAAAGTTCTAGAATCCAATAATAGATTTAAGCACCTAGGTAACAAACGAACCGACTCTGGTTTTCTAAGATCATCAAGCGGCTCTCCTTTTCGCCAACCTCTAGCAGAAATATTTTTATATAACCTCTGATATTCCAGAGAAGATATTAATTCTAAATTTCTCGCTCTAAGGATCATAGATTGTGCCGACATCCCCCAGCGATTTTTTAGAGATATGAAATTCTGTAATGTAGGATATGGAGGAAGCTCTACAGAAAATGACTCTTCCGGCAGCATGAAACTCGACGCAAACTTATGTGCTTGCTCTTCTATTGGATTAAAATTGATATTATCAAATTTATTTATATATCGATGTAAGACTATATGACCTAATTCATGAGCAGCATCAAATCGACTACGATAATAGTTATCTTTATCACTAGCTAAAACCACATACGGTCTATTCTCTAAATCATTCCATTGAGAATAGCCATCCATTACAGAACTACCTTGTTCAAATCTGGAACAGACTATCCCCGCATTCTCCATTACCAGTAATAGATCATCTATCGGTGCAATACCTAATCCCCAAGCTTTCCTACACTCAAAAGCCATTCTTTCAATCAATTGATCATCTATCGCTCTGTAATCCTTTACGTTAAGATGAGGAATGTTAACCTCTGGATAATCAAGATATTCTTGCATCTTACATGATAACTCTTGAAACCACCCCATGTATCGCTCTGAGGCGATACATAAGTCTTTTGCCGTGGTTGAAAGTGTTCGGAAGAATACTGGTTTTTTTTCGTACTTAACAATAGGCTTTGTGAACCAACTTACCGGGCAATTAAGAATCTGACTTAAGCTATGCAATACTTCTGCATCGGGGGAATGATTACCGTTTTCCCATTTGGTAATAGTTGATGGCGAACGATCTACTAACCTACCAAGGTTAATTTTCGATAATCCCCTCGCTTCTCTTATCTGTGTCAACCTTTCAGATTGGAAACCAGAAATTCCCACTCTCATAATGTCTCACCTATTCTATTTTTCCTGATCCTTCAGGCGCTTCTTGAGCTTAGGTAAAACCATATCAGGAATGACTATCTTCTTCTCTCCAGTATAGAGGGCTAAAAGCTCCGTTACAGATTTATTATAGTGAAAACCTTTCATATTGGTAAAAGGAACCACAATCCTTAAATCCATCATGCTGGCCTGAGATTCATGATATGGTGGATTAATATTTATTAACAACACACCTAACGTATCAATGTCATTATGATGTTTACTATCTTCTTCTCTAAAAAGATCTGGGGTATAGCCTTCAAATTTTTCATTCAATTGAGCTATCAATGAACGATGTTTAGCACCTCTTATATGGCGCTCATCGTGATTTAACCCAATACGGCTAATTTTAACACCTTCTGAATCGATAATAATGTAATGCTCCCCTTTCGGGGATGTATCAGCATCGTAACAAAGATAACCAGAGCGACTTGCGGCCTCCCTCAATGCTGAATTAAGGCCATAGTGCCTAGCCTGAGGCCTAAATCTACGTTGCTCCGGTTCACCAAGTTTTAATATATTGCCTACAGTTACTTCCTGTGCTGCAGCATACTTAGCATATAATGCATCTTGTACGTTAAGCCAAAAATCACGCCTGAAAGCGTTTATTATCAAATCGGTAATATCACTTTGTGTGTCGTTAATGCTCATTTAGATACCCTGATTGCGTTAAGCAGATTTTATGGTATTTTTTTTTCGTTTTGAACGCAAGCAATATACTTGATATGTAATTTGTACGTTACAAATACAACTTCAACTCTTATACCATCCCAGTGTGTTCCATCAGGCCACTTCACTAGAAAAACAATATTCAGCTACAGAAAGGCTTTCTCCCGCCTTCGAAGAGTACAATTGCGCTTCAGCATCTCCAGCTCCTAGTTATCCACCAGCAATTTTGGTAAAGCCAGCATCCTGCTGGCGTTTACGTTGAATCGACTAGCTTTTAAGTCTAAATTTGTAAGATAACGATGCTTTCAGCACTGCACCCAAAACGGGATAATTCATAACTACCCAAATTATCTAATAAAATCAGTTTACTGTTTATGGTCATTTTGATCTGCCTCTTTTGGTCTTTAGTTAAAATGCTTTGTCTGCGTATCGGCGCTCTTTTTGTTTAGCCTGTTGCTGTGTACGACATATTTCAGCAGCAACAATTTGATCAGTTGGTAAGTAATGCCCGTTTTTAAATTCCTGGAATATCGTTCCGGTTTCACCGTGACGATTCTTATCCAAAATAATCTCGGCATAATTTCTGGCTGGACTTAGTGGGTTATAAACAACATCACGATAAGTAAAAATAATTCGATCTGCATCTTGCTCTAGGCTACCTGAGTCTCGTAAATCCGCTGCAACAGGGCGACGCTGATGTATAGGCCGTTTATCAACGTCTCTTGATAACTGACTCAATGCTGTAACAGGTGTATGCAATCGCTTAGCTAGTCCCTTGAGGGCCCTGGATATTTGAGCGATAGCAAGGTCATTACGCTCGGCTTTGGGCCTTTCTATCAACCCAAGATAATCAACAAAAATACCTTTCAGATTCGGGTACCTGCGCTTATGCGTTTCACTGATAGCACATATCTGTTCAGCGCTTAATTCACTAGCATCAAGAATATGAATATCGCGATCTATTAACTCGCTTATTGCGTTAGATATACGAGCCCAATCTTCATCATAAAATTCACCACGTCTCAATTTCGAAACTGACAACTGGGCAGAACCAGCAACTATACGTTCTGTAATTTGTTGTGCTGCCATTTCCATTGAAAACAGCAATACCGCCCCTCCATTCCTAGTCATACCCTCAATCATGCAAAGTGCCAGTTCTGTTTTGCCCATGCCGGGACGACCACCGATGAGAATTAAATCAGTTGGGTTAAATCCCCCTGTCAACGAGTCAAATGGCTCAATACCTGTCATAATCATCCCGCGACTATCCTCACCTAAGTTACGCCTCCCCAGTATGTCAATGTACCCTTCAATCAATGTCTTGATGTGCACGGGAGCCAGGTTGCCAGTATCTCGTATTAGCTCCCCCATAGTGGACATAAAGCCCGTTATGACATGCTGTGCTTGAGTATGATTTTTAGTTTCCAGTAACGCCTGTTGGCCAGCGTTGATCACTGCTGTAACCCGCCGAACATACCAATATTCACTAACTTTATTGGCATAGCCTTTCAGGTTTGCATTCCAAACAGGACTCTTACTCAACTCCAGGATATTAGCTAATGTATTACCATCTTCACTCATAGCCTCAGCGATGAATATCGGATCAATCAGGGAACTACTGAACGCTTGTTTTTTGATTTCAACGTAGACACGACGCAAAAAACTTGAACTAAACGCCTCTTCTGACAACGTTGCAAAAACATCATAAGCATCCTGCGTTGCACCACCTGACAACAATCCGCTTATAACCGCAGACTCTAGATTGAGCTCATTCATACTACTGCCCCCTCCGGTAACTATCCCAGTCAAAAGCCAACACTACCCCACCCTGTAACACACGATCTAATACTCGGTCCCCTAAAAACACCGGCAGGTCATTCATTGGCAAATTACTGATCAGGATCGTTGGTAATAAATCTTCATATCGGTTATTAATCACCTCAAACAAGATATTTCGCTCTGATTCAGTGCCGTATTGAACGCCAATCTCATCGATGATCAGCAAATCCAACTCACTGTAAAACCTCAGTGTCTCGAACTCGTTGGTGTCAGCATCATTACTCCATGAACGACGAAATGCCCTGATAATACGTGATGCGGTTGTAATAAACGCACTGATACCGTTCTGAGTGACTATTTCACGGCATGTCGCAACAGCCAGATGAGTTTTCCCGGTACCAAGACGGCCACACATGATGATCCCCTCACCCGCAACTTTGCGTTCTTTCCAAGTCTGAACATAACTTTGGCAGATCTTCAGATTATGTTGAGCAGCTTTGTTTATAGGCTGATAATTTTCAAAGCTGGCATGTTCAAAACGTGGGGCAATGTTGATACTGTCAAGTAAGCTATTAGAGTTCATTTCTCCCCCTAATCAATATTTTCTGACCAATAAGAATCCTGTGGTTCGTAGGTTATACCCTCATAGCTTGTATGCGTATTTTGAGTAAATTTAGGTTTGATGTTTTGAGACTTTTCAGGAAACAACCCTTGCCACCCATTCGCAATTGACGTGCAAATCACTGAATCAGGATTCGTGCAATCTGCTAGTTTTTTCTCTTGCTGCTTACACATGGTTTCTGTCAGCGGCTTTTTAATTTCTAGCCGAAAAGTGACCCAATCAGCCCATACTTCATCGCTAACGTTTTTAGGCTTTGCCGTGATGGGATCGAATTTTAATTTCTCCCGTTTCCCCTTACGGGGGGTAAGGGGGGTTTTAGGTTCCGTGACTGGTTCAAAAGGGTGACTGGTTCTGGGTGCATCTCCTGCACCACTAACCCCCGCAGAATTTGCACCACTGGGTGCAAGAGATGCACCATATGGTGCAACATTTTCACTATAGCCATGACTGGATTTATCCAGATTCAGGAAATAGACATTTGATTGATTCAGTCCATTTTGTGTCTTCCGTTCTGCAACACAGACAATGCCATCTTTTACCAATTGCTTAATGTGATTTTGAACAGAACGTTCTGATATTTCGCATTGTTCAGCAATGTAAGCAACTGACGGCCAGCACTCTCCCTGGTCATTAGCGTTATCAGCCAACTTAATCAGTACCAATTTACGAAGAGGATTACCAACTTTGATACTCATAGCTTTTACCATCAATGACATACTCATAATCAAGCTCCAAGTATTTTAGCAATCTGACGGCAAACTGACTTACACCGTTCAAAGGTAAGAGACTCCTCCAGCAATTTGGCCTTTTGCCGTTCATACTGTTCCCAGATATTTAACTCAGCTTCTCTACATCCTTCATAAATTTCTGAGATTTGTTCTATAGTTACAAGCTCACCATTCAGACGAAACTTATTACAATAGGTGATCTTTTCTATGGTTTTAAGCATTGGTCTTGCCTCTTTTAAACGTTTGTCAAAGCATTCAGTGCTGATATCGCAACGGTTATTTGTTGTGATACGTCACTACCTCCTAAACCTCCCAATAGGATTGCAATTATCACCGCCGTAAATTCACGAATCGCAACAGATATCAAATAATTAGTTGTTTCACCGTTAATTCTGGCTTTGCGTTCAAGTGGAAGGGCTGATTGGATAGCGGGTAACAACTCTGATACTTTTCTTCGTGCAGCCCTTGAATCACTGCGCAACCACCTGAAAATTTGCTGCCTGTTGTTATTGATAGCTTTCCAATTAGCATTCCCATTTATTTCAATGGGATGCAACTTGGCTGATACCGTTCTTTCACAAAGCAAGAAGTACATTCGGCTTATTTCGATTGCTACATACTCCTGCCCCTTCTCTGCCGCCCACGCCTCAACTTCGGCTTTCAGGGCGTTGATGTTTTGTTCCACTGTTTACGTCTCCTGTCGCAATATTGATTATTGAGAATCAGTTTTTATACTGACTGCTCAGTTAGCATTTATTTCAGGCCATATTTTCTGCCAGTCATGGGGACGAAGATCTTGTCTTGTCACTTTTCCATTGGTTGCATTTTCTATATCAAAACATCTGGCGGGAGGAACTGGAGCATAACCATGTGCCATTTGCGATAAATAGGAACTGGATACCCCAAGCTTCTCAGCAAGAAGTTTGGCTTCACCTCGCTTTAAATTAGAAATGTAATCATTTAGTTTCATAACTACCCCTTTTAGAAATACAGAAAGTTTAATAAATACTAAACATTTGTCAAGCATTTGCTTATTTAGTGAATACTAATCACAATTTAACTGGTAGAAAAATAGTGAAATCCCTAGATATATAGGTTCTTATAAATAAAATGAGCATGAAGAACATCAGGCAACAACGCCTAAGAGATTGGTTTTCCGATAAAACTCTTCCTGAAAAAGAGAAGAGTTATTTGTCACAGCTTATGAATGGTAAAGCATCTTTCGGCGAAAAAGCCGCGAGACGTTTAGAACAAGACTATCGAATGCCAGATGGTTATTTAGACGCCGATACAAACACCCACCAATTAGGAAATCCACTACAAGTAACATTGACTCCTAAGCAAAAAGTTCTTCTAGAGCTATTCGACGAACTGCCAGATAGTGATGCCGATGATCTAATAAAAAATCTTGAAGATAAAAAACGGCATTATGATAATTTACTAGAAGAATTATTACATAAAAAGAGGCAAAAGAAAGCATAGAAAAAAGTCGCCATCCGACTTTTTTCTTATTTATCAAAAAGATTTCTATCTTACCCTGAACCCTACGGAATAAACCGTTAACCTCAATCACCCAATCCAAAAATTAATTAACCTTCAGCCAACACCCAAAAACTATCATGCTATATGCATAGCGAATCTCTAAAACTATCTTGGCCATCCTATTTCACAGTGCTATCACCAAGGGAAAATTCATTCAGTTCACACCTTGAAATAAATATAAAAATTAAAATAAATCAAATGGTTAAACTTAACACTTTGATAAGCCCTTCTTATTATTTAATTTTTACTTTACTTTTCGTTTATCAATTACTAAACTCAATTTCAACAGCAAACAGGCAGGACGCCCACGCAGTAGTCGCTACCGACATACGAAGAGGTAGATGATTTGCTAATCAGTAGCACGGCACAGCAGCCGTTTAGGTTAAGTGTTCAAAACCGAATTTACAGTTTCAATTGTCATGAGGGAGGAGAAGAGCAGGGTTCAATGTGACCTGCCATGATTACCACATATAACAACTGTATTTACCAGAAAGTGGAACAGGAAAGATCAACCAACACCAGGATTCCCCAGCCAGCGGTGGGAATGGTACAAAAACACTGGCAGTTGATGCGTTACGGTTCTTCTTGCCGGGTTTCTTAGAAACTGCGTGAATCAACGGACGGCGGGGAAAGACCCGCACATTAACCAATCGAACAACAGTTCTTATGTGTAATGATATGCAGAATATCAAATTAGGCCAATTCATCGGTCTGTTTGAAACATTTATTAAAACCATAACCTCTGAATGGTATTTATCGTTGATCAATCCGTACCAACTAATACCAATATGGGGAAAAACTAAGAATCAACAGATGTAAAAAAACCCACCGAAGTGGCGGGTTCTTTTACCCCGGATCGCCGACCAAAGCTAACCGGGAGTTTCTACTAACGAGGACCAACTCGTTAGAAGAGGCAAGACCAATGATTTCCATCATTGATCGCTAACAATATATCAGGAGTTGCTATGAAAGCACAACAAGAAACAATACAAGTAAAGCTCTATGTTCACGCTATCGAAAATAATATTTCACGAAAAATGAACATCACAGTCTTACCACATGACGCAAGTAAACACGGAAATGCATCGATCTTTGGTACAGTTGTCGCTATTCATGATATAGAAATCCCATATCCAAATATTAGTCGTCCAGACTTTATAAACTCACAAATTGATACTCTAAAGAAAGAACAAAATAAAGTTCTTGCGGAAGCTCATGCTAAAGCCTCTGAACTTGAGGGCCATATTCAATCATTGTTATGCATTGAAGAAAAACCAATGTCTAAATCTGATGAAAAAATACCTGATTAAGGCTCAGGTGTATTTATGAAAAACATAAATGATGTAATTAATTTAATCCTAGATAATGGTTTAATTGCTATTGAGCATGAAAATAATAGCGATACAACAAACGCAACTATACATATATCTATTATCGGTGGCAAAAGGCGAGTTGAATATTACCCAACGACAGGAATGGTTTATTCAAATGCTGTCAAGGAATTATATCCAAAAGTCAAAATGCCAAAAGCCGGGATTAAGGCAGCAATAAGATTGGCAAAAAAAGCAATTTATTAAAGAGGCAAGACCAATGTTCACATATATCTGTGTCTTTGAGCCGACAAAAAAAGCTCAAAAAAATGGAGCCGTACCACTTGCAATTGCACTCGAAGCCAATTCCGAAAAAATGGCTAAAGCTATGGCCATTGTTTACCTTGGGGAAGAGTACGCGGACGATATGAGCAACTTCAACACATCAAAACCGATTATTTGTAAAGATATACAAGGCTTCCCTCGCCCACCAATTGGTAAATTTGATGAAAAATTTGCTACTGAATACGAGTTCAACGGCACCACATGGCAGGCTAGAACGCTCGAACCAAAGAAAAACCCATCTATTACTACACGTGATTTTAATCACACTTACGCCACGTTAGATCTGGAAATTGCACTGGCATTACTAGACGGTGACTTTCATTGCTGGGCGATTATGTCACACAGTATGAAAGAAGCTAAGCAACTGATAACAAATAACAATGAAGCATGGCGGCAGTGGTCTACCGCATTTCGTATCAGAACCGACGCTCTGTCCATTCCACGGGAAACGCTTTTCAGAGTCGTACGTGAAGGTAAACACCACCCTGAATTTCTGACCGATGCCGTCGCTATTAAGGAATTCTTAAACTGTACTTTAAGTGATACCGACATACCCGTTGAATTACCAGAAGAGAAACCCAAGGTTTCCAATTATTCGGTGTCAACATCAGAAGCCTCAATAACAGATGTCACTCCAGATGAAGTTGAAACCCAACAAGCAGCGCTACAGGTTAAGGAGAAAAAAAGCGAAGCCAAGTCTCTCAAGACCAGAAAAACCAAGCAAACCAAAGAGGACAAAGCAGTAGAAGAGACTGCACAAGACAACACTACGGCGGATGATGAAGTCACCTCATTGCCTCCTGTCGCCACCCTGAGCACCAATGATGATAACTTCCAACATCGGGCCAATTTGCTGGAAGAAACTATCAAGGCACAAGGCAATGAACAGCAAACTAATCTCCGTATCTGGAAGGCTGTCCAACGTACCGATCCCCACTTTACAAAACCATTGGAGGGAATGGGGTTCAATGGTACAAGCATAAACAGTAACTATATGTTTATGCGGGCAACAGAACTATTCGGACCATTCGGTTATGGATGGGGCTGTAATGTCACAGAAGAAAAACTGATCAATGGTGCACCCATGTCAGAACCTATCTATGACGACAAAAATAAACAAATTGGGAGCCGATTCTTACGTGATTCTGACGGCACATTAATATGTGAACAAAATCACTCTATCAAAATTCTCTTTTGGTATCTGGTTGAATGTGACATTTGTGCTGAAATTGAAAGTTATGGTGCGACACCATACATGTACAGAACCAAATATGGAATTAAAACAGATGGAGAGGCCATCAAGAAATCACTCACCGATGCTATAAAGAAAGCGTTATCGATGCTTGGATTTTCTGCTGATGTATTTATGGGTATGCATGACAACCCTGAATATCTGGCTGACAATAATATTGAATTTGAAATCAAGGCCGCCAGTGATAAGGCCGAGGATCTAGTCAGATTACGCAAGGAACTAGACGATAAGTTCACCCGTAATACAGAAACTATGCGCACCGCTGTCAGCAAAAATGAAATTCGCGGCATAGCATCTACCCTTATCCGTGAATTAAGCATTCATTTAGGCAATTCCAAGGCCAAAGGAGACAAGGATTATGAAAAGTACTTATCCGGTCGTCTGCGTCGCTTGAATGAAATAGAGAAAGAATGTTTAACTCAATTAAAAGAGGCAAACCAATGACCACAACCGCAATTGCATTAGCAGCAGATTATGAAAAATTACAACAGTTGGTAGAAACCGGCGAGTTCTCGCCAGAAGATATCGCCGATACACTTGAAAGTATCGAATGTACTATCGGTGATAAACTTGACGCTATCATGATCCATGTTCGCAATATAGAAGGCCAAGCCAAGATTCTTGCGGATGAGTCTAAGCGACTCACTGACCGTAAAAAATCATTCGAAAGGCAAGTAAAAAACCTAAAAAAGTATGCGCTGGACTGTTTACTGAAAGCCGGCATGGATTCACTACGAACTACCAGAAACACGTTCACAGCCAGAAAAGGTATTATGAATGTCATCATTGATGATGAGTCAAAATTACCTGATGAGTTAGTTGATGTGCAGACAATTACCGCCCCGGACAAAAAAGCCATCAAAGAAGCTATTGAAAACGGTATCAATATACCGGGAGCTCATATTGAAATCGGCCAGAGAAGCCTGCAAGTACGTTAATATTCATTACATCCCACAAATACTGGGGCAATAAATAATATGGAGTGATTTATGGCTGCACGATTAGAAATCATTATCTCATTTGATGAAAACCTAAATAAATACCAAGTAGAATGGATAACAGGAGAAAGTCAAGATATTACAGATGAAGAAAAGAAAATCATTGCTCAATTAAAAAATAAATTACTGGCCTCAATGGAAAATGAATTAACTGGAAATAACCAATATTACCTCCATTAGATATTTAGCATTACCTTAAATTAACACAAGTGGGTAATGTCAAAAAATAAATCCGACAAGCATGTAGAATTTACGTTTGTATTTCTCGTCATGTGTCTATTAGATAAAAAACATGCAGCAGAATGCGAAATTGAAGGTAAATTAAAAGAGACAGACCAATGTTAAGACATTCACACAGCAAAAATGAAATTGTTAAATTAACGCTACCTGATGGTCGCAATGGGATCATCATTATCGATAGGAGTTGTAATGTACTCTATGATTTCCCATTTGACGTTAAAATAGTTCCAGTATCCAATTCTCAAGCTATCGAGAAAATGAGGGACCGAAAATGATATACGGTCTGTTTCTACTTGTATGTTCTTCGATAAACTGCCAGTACATTCCTTACGGCCATATTTACCAGGATGAAAAAAATTGCATAGCAGATATGGGGATGCAAGGCCCTGGAATTTTTGAGTGTTTACCCATTGAGGCCATAATTCACACTCAAAACTGATTAAGCTTAATCAGAAATCAGGTAACACAATGAATAGCATGATGGTAAATCCATTGACCGGAGAACCATCATGCAACCCTGGCAACCAGGACAACAGTTATTAACCAACTTCGATATCAAATTGGGAAGATTAGCAGCCAGTGTCAAAAATACATCTTGCAATCAAGGTGATATTACCCGTGTTTGTGCTGCCGTTGATCTGATCATTATATCAATGATGAGGCAAAACCATGTGAGGTAAATAAATGGTAAATATTGAATGTGTTCCCATATCCACTTATTGCTATGCAACAGGGGAAACAGTTGATGCAATTAATAAACGCATTCAGCGCGGTGTTTGGCTTGATGGCGTACATGTACTGAAAGTTGAAGGTGTTAAGGAACGCTGGATTGATTTAAATGAGGTAGCTAAGTGGGCCAGGAAAAACAGTATAGCAAATTGCCCAGAGGCATTACAGTAAGGAAACATCGTTCTGGTGAAACTATAAATATCTCTTTTACATATAAGGGGGTTAAATGCCGAGAACCCCTCTCAAATCTGGAAGTGACGCCCAAAAATATTAAATATGCCGAGCGTAAACTCGGCGAAATATACAATAAAATTGAACGGGATATTTTTATTTATGCTGAATTTTTCCCTAATTCATCACGTCTAAAAATATTCGGAAATGTCAATAAAGGTAGAACAATAAAAGATTATTTAGATGAGTATTTAAAAATCTGTGAAACCCGAAATTTATCACCATCCACAATTAATGGATATAAAAAATGTAAAACTGCTCTATCTGAATTACATAAAATTCCCGTTATAGAGTTAACACCAGCAATATTAAAAACTTGGATTCAAAAACGATCAACTGCTCTGAAAACAATCAGGAACAATCTGTCATTTTTACGAAGCGCCATAGATGAAGCAGTTACTGATTGCCTGATTAGTATGAATCCTGTGAATTTAGTCACAGCATCACGGTATCAAACTGAACGAATAGAAAATGATAGCGAATATATTGTTGACCCCCTATCTCCTAACGAGGTTACTGCATTACTGTCAGCAGCAGGCAATAAACAAAAGCAATGGGAAAATTTATTCCTTTTTGCGATACATACAGGACTTAGAAGCTCCGAGTTATGTGCGCTTCGGTGGCAAGATATCGACTTTATTGGCAAAACCGCACATGTCCAGTCGGCAAAAGTTGTGGGAATAATAAAAGGAACGAAGACAAAAGCCGGTACCAGAAAAGTCGAACTGAACACTGACGCTATGTCGGCCCTATTAAATCAGAAGGCATTCACTTTCATGAAAGGCAACGTGATATTTGAAGATCCTAAAACAGGCGAGGCTTGGGCAGGTGCAGATGCAATTCGTAAAAAAGCCTGGGTGCCTACACTGAGAAAGGCTGGAATTCGGTATCGCAACCCATATCAGACAAGGCACACATTTGCAACAAAACACATTAGCCAGGGAGTTAATCTTTTCTGGCTTGCCGCTCAAATGGGACATAAAGGCCCAGAGATGCTTTTCAGACATTATGGATCATATCTGAAAGACTATGACGGCAGCACATACAAACCCAAACAGGTCAGTGGTGGGACATGAAAGGAGCTGCAAAGGATACGCAGCGAAGATATTTCATAAAAATATTATTTATAACAATAAGATGCAAAACAATTAACGCGGGTTCAACTCCCGCCAGCTCGGTGATTACCAGAGTCATCCGATGAAGTCCTAAGAGCCCGCATGGCGCAAGCCTTGCGGGCTTTTTTGTGCCTTCAATTTGTCCCGCGAAGTCTGAAGCCAACTAATTAAATCCGAACCTTTTAGGCACCTCGTAAAGCTTTATTGTTTTTGAGGTGCCTAAAACTATGGAAACCCGGCAATGGCAAGAAAAACAAAACCTCTTTCCGTTAAGGAAATCGAATCTGCTAAACCCAAGGAAGCAGACTACGTTCTCTATGATGGCGATGGTCTTGAGCTACTGATCAAATTCAGCGGGAGTAAAATATGGCAGTTTCGCTATATTCGTCCTGTCACCAAGAAGCGTGCGAAGAAGAGCATTGGCCCCTACCCGTCAGTTCCCCTTGCCGATGCCAGAAACTACCGGGCAGAGTCCCACTCACTCCTAGCGAAACAGATCGATCCACAGGAACATCAGCAAGAACAACTTCGCAGTTCGCTTGAAGCTAAAACCAATACTTTCCAACTCGTGGCTGAACGTTGGTGGAATGTTAAGAAAGCCAGTGTGACTGAGGACTATGCAGAGGATATCTGGCGCTCTCTTGAGAGAGATGTCTTTCCTGCGATTGGCGACGTTAGCGTTACAGATATTAAAGCTCATACACTGGTTCAGGCCGTTCAACCGGCTCAGGCCAGAGGAGCACTGGAAACCGTCCGTTGTCTTTGCCAACGTATCAATGAAGTCATGATATATGCCCAGAACACGGGCCTGATTGATGCTGTCCCCAGCGTTAATATTGGCAAAGCCTTCGAGAAGCCTCAGAAGAAAAACATGCCCAGCATTCGTCCGGATCAGTTGCTCAGTTGATGCAGACTATGCGAACGGCCAGCATTAGCCTTTCAACACGATGTCTGTTCTGTGGCAACTTCTTACCATCACCCGCCCTGCCGAAGCGGCTGAAGCTCGTTGGGACGAAGTAGACATTGAAGCGCGAGAATGGAAAATTCCCGCTTCACGGATGAAAATGAACCGTGACCATACTGTTCCCTTGTCAGATGAAGCAATGACTGTGCTGGAAATGATGAAGCCGGTAAGTGGCAACCGAGAATTTATCTTCCCCAGCCGCATCAAGCCAATCATAGAAGGCTGGCATAAAACTGTTTAGAGAGTGGTGGTATCATCCTGCCTATAGAATCTATTCCGCTAAGGCAAATAAGGCAATGACCAAACAGATTATGCATCCCGGCGAAGTCGCTGAGATTTGCAGGCAGATCAAAAATTCAAACGACAGAGATTTCATCTATAGTGGATTTCGTCAACTGTTAAGCCAGTTGCCGATGGGTTTTCATGATGTCACCGCCACGACCCTGTGGCGGGCAAGGAAAACCGATGAGTCCCACCCGGAGGGGTTCAATCAGGTTACTGATATTATTTATCCTCCCGCGCAGTACGCTAGAACCGGAAGGCTAAATACGGAGGGGATGTCTATTTTATACGCCTCTATCAGCAATCATGGATGCCTTGCAGAAATCGGCGCCCAACCGGGGGATAAAGTTCATGTGTCCGCATTTACCCTGAAAGCGGAACAGAGACTGCATTGCGGTTTTTTGGGCGACATTGTCAGGGCGCATAAGTGGAGCAACGAGGATTTCCCATTGGTAGAAAAGACTCTTGCTCCGTATTTGGAAGTGCAGAAAACCAGTATTTTCCTGATAGACAGTTTCCTTGCCGAAACGCTTGCCGATAGCCGGGCGAAGGAAAACAGCTACCTGCATACCACAGTACTCGCTGATGTAATCCGCAACGGGAGAAATGCGTTGGATGCCATTGTATATCCTGGCGTAGAATCCTCTGGCGCTAAGAACTATGCAATCTACTGCGACGCGATGCTTAAATCCAATATTGCGGATATGTACCTGCTAGAGATTACCAACAAGTATCCTTATGGACTGTATGAATGGAGGCTTCTTAAGCGATTAAAACGCTATGATAATGGCCGCATTATCTGGAAGGAGCCATCCTGTGCAAATATCTAAAGCTATTTTGCAGAGCGAGCAACGGTAAATTATGCTTCTTTTGAGTATCGTCGGCAGCACTAGTTATTGGTTGGGGTATGAAACAACTGGGTTACGAATATTTATGTTTGCCAGTAGTCTTGTGAAAGCGCAGGGGCAATAACCGTGCGGAAATTGTACTCCTCTTGTCGTAAGGTGTATAAAAGACAATCGGCCCATTGAGTGAAAGTAGCATAAAAATGACTGAAAAGCTTTTAAATTGAAGTGACAGAATTGAATAAAAAAACAAAAAGATTTAGAAATCAACGTCCACTGTTCGCTCATAGCGGCCCCTCAACACTACGAGCTTGTCCACTCCGTGCCTGAAGTGGACATCGCTGCGCATTTCTTTCTATTTTACTTTCCTGTTTCCACTTGTGGCAATTATTCAAGTATCAGCAGATCAAGGCCATCAAGTACTCCGGCCGCTCAGCATTTATATCAAAAATTTAGAAGATCACTTGGGCGCCCAACATTAGTACCTGCCAGCGCCTCAATTTGGGATTGGGCGTAAGCAATGGGAGAGGCACCACTGAAAACAAGCCACGACACAATCTCAGGATTCGCTACTGAAGTGAAACGGGCAAAATTGGCAATGTTTTCTTTGGCGAGTAATACACGCTTCAGATGTTTTTTTAGTTTGTCTGGTTTGCCCTTTATATCATCCCCCTGATATTCAGATAGCTGTGAGGCAACTTCTGAGTAATTGCGAGCAAGTGAGAGGTCCTTGCATTCGATGATGAGAATTTGATTGTGGTCTGAACGCCAAGCAAGAAGATCAATGTCGCCCGGATCACTAGGTAAATTTCTGCGAAGAATTTCAGGAAATCCTATTCCACATCGAACTGTCCAACCAACTTCACGAAGTTCTGCCTCCAAGGTTTTCTCGAATGTGTGTCCTTCCCGTGCCCCACCTAGCCAGGTGTCTCTCATACCTTCTGTGCGAAAGAAATCGCGTTTTAATTGCCCAGAATATGCCCCATCGAAGACGTATTTAAGGGACAATTTCAAGAGTCCAGGTGCGATAACAATTAATGGATCGTGCTCTTCTTCAATCTGTAACAAGGGACGAGCAGCAACTGAAAGACGTCGGCCAAATCTCCAGGGATAGATATCAGACAGGTCAAATCCATCGGGCACCACATCCCATTTCGGACGCGCGCTGAGGATAAACTGTTTGAGAAATGCATCAATAGTTTCATCTGCAAGCCCGGCCGATTTAGCAGCATTCTCTAGTTGACTTCTTCTCATCTCGAAGAGCGCCGATTTTTGCTCTATCCCGATGGACTCTAGGAGCTGAATAAATCGCATCCCATCCTCGAGAGTGAAGCTCATTTCTGCCCTCCAGAATGCAAGGAAAATCTCGGTTTCGTTATCGATCGTTGCAACAGCAGCACTATCTTTTTTGTCTCCCCCTTCGGCAGTTATCACATAGTTCTGCTCGAATTGTGCCGCTTGTTCCTCAAACCGTTCGTTGGTGACTTTTGAAAGCAGCGGTTCAAGCACCATTTCCCCGAGCTCATCGCGAAAGAGGAGATCTCCTAAGGGGGAAATGCGAATATCGGCTGGCAAAGCTCCGAAACGCACTGCATCTGACATACCACCTATTCGAAAAAGCAGTGATGCACGTGCAAGAAGCTTACTGAGTGCCATATCTGAAGGCTCAATTCCGCCGCTTATCGTGCATGAGCAAACAGCTAGTTCAATGACTAACTGGGAAGTCAACGCTGCGCCCGCGTAGAGAGCCATTTGTCTAGCAATCGTTTCTTCGACACCGCATTCTCCTGCATGCAAACCGAGGACAGCTGCTGCCGTACTGCGCCAGTGCAGCTCATCGCTACGTGCCTTTATAACGTTTTCGAGTAGACGCAGCACTGTCTGCTTACGGTCAAATCTTGAAAGTTCGCTCTTTATGTCTTGGAGGAGCACGTCAACCACATCATTAAGGAGTTTTCCTACAGCTTTTTTGCCCTGATATCGTGATGGAGCATCTGCCGAAACAGCCCGCCACCCGAGCTCAATCCGAGCTGCGGCTGAGTCAATATCTTCAATAGTTAAAAGAGGATGAGTCAGTGAGCCGCGTAAATACTGGTTAAAATCGAATGTCTGCATTATGTGGAAGCTGCGAGCTTTGTCATTAGGCACTGCCATCTTCTCGACTGTGACCCCCTTGTTGACCGGCTCTTCCATCCGAATAAGCGTGGCAAACGCCGTGCCGAGTGCGCGCGCAAGGGCTCGTTCTGCACGGTTGTCCGATGCACGAAAACCTGCAAGATACCCATCTTGAAGAACCACGCGAATCGCCCCATGTTCACGGATTCGTTCAAGCCGCCAAAATGTATTCAGATTATCAGGAAGCTTCTCACCATCGAATCGGTCGATATTGTCATTACCTTCAAAATGCAGATACACCTTTAATGATTTTTTTATTGGTTGCTTACTCAAGACCTCCAGTGACTCGCCAATCCGCCCAATCCATGTTCGAACCATTTTGGCAAGTTCAACGAGAAGCATCCAATCTTCCATTTCTGGGGCTTCGAGCGTTATCCAAAGATTACCCTGCCCCTCATATACACAAGTCAGCCGTTGCGCTTCAAGATCATCAATTGATGCGTAGCACTTGCTCTCACGTTCGGTTGGGAAGAAATCTTCTGCCGAAGGCCTCATCACTCGATGCCATTTGCCATTGTTGTCACTGATGCGGTGTCGGTCATACCCAGTGTCTGCTGCTATTCGTACGTCACGGAGTAAATTCATGGGAATCATTAGCATTAGCGGGTGTTCCGGCGTGATACGGTCATCTGGCAACTGGTCATGAGGAACCATATGGCCGTCATTGGCACGTATCCATCCAAGAAGGTTGAGGGTTCCGTTCATATTGAATAATCGAACACCCGCTTGCTCGATTGTTTCAGTCGCATCTTGCACACGCCAGAAGGTAATCGGTGACATACCGGATAATGACCCTAGCCGGACAAAGTCCGCACCAGACATCCATTCAAATTGCCAACCACTAGGCAATTGGGGGGGCATACCTACAAAACCTGCTCCCCACCCGCAACCAACACGCACGACCATACCGCGCTGGAAGCCGGGTTGTTTGGCGAGCTCAGCTGTGGATTTTTCAACAGATGCATCTAGAAATTGCGCGGTCTCATCATCAAGCTGAAGCATGTTGTTGAAACCTGTATCGGTGTGTTGCTGTATGGAAGGCAAGACGAATTGGAGTACCATCAAATGACCTGCATCTACTAAGGAGGTCACCATCGCCGTTCGGGTCATCTTGTACTTTTGCCAAGTCAGTCTTAGCCTCCCGCTATTGCCGAAGACCGGCATTTCGGAGAAGGTACGTCTATAGACGTTGGCTAACGCTTGGTCTAGAGTACCCAATTCTTCTGTGCGTTTTGCAAATGTTATCACTGCCTGGCGAAGTGCTATGGTCATGGCTGTGGGGAGCATAACCACAAGACCAGCGGGCGTGCGGAGCAGTGGCCGTTGTTCGAGTATTCCTTCCCCTGGGGCCTGATTTCCAAGCGTACTTATCTGAGATGAATCAAGAATGAAAGGTGCTAGGTCAGCGACTACGACCCCCTCTGCTCGGAGCAAACGATCGGACAACATTACACGTGAACAGAGCGTCTTCGCATCAATACCACCAGTATCAAGAGAGTTAGGAAAACCGTCTGCACCCCCCTGAAAACGGTGTAAGCCAGAGCGGGCACAAACTACATCTGAGAGGCGGAGGAGTGCCTGTATCGCGCGTTTAAGCGAGCGATAGCGGTGCGTATCCGGCATGGCGGAGACAATTTCGACTATCAATTGCGTATAAAAACCTGCGGCCTCCCAAATCCCCTCTAGCACACGGTAATCGCCTCTCTCATTTCCGACAAGGGATACGAAGACGTCTTCTGCAGGATCTTCACCAATGACACTGCTCGACTCCCCAATAGCAGCATGCCATCGTTTCGCGTCATCGATCGTGGCTACCTGTTGACCTTGGCAGTGAATTAGAGCAAGGGTTGCCAAGAGCTCGAAGCGTAAACACTGAGATTGGTGAGCAGGGAGAGTAAGAAGACTAGCGAGTAAAGCCACCGTGCTATCTCGCTCAAAATTGACAAGCTCAGTGACAACCAAGGCGTTGTTCTTTGCTATGTCATCAAACGAGCATTCAAACGTTACCCCATCAGCCTGCTCGTCCATTTCTTCAAATAAGGTATGCAAATTTAGATGAGGGAAATGCTCGTTCATGGAAACTCCTGACTAAACGATTTTGAGGACTAATAGAGAGAATGTGCACTTTAAGCCAATGTAAAACTATTTTCTCTGATCTCTGCCTCTCTTTCATTCAGTTCCTGCGAAAGTATCCTATTAACCTGAAGCAGGCCTTTTGAAATCTTTCTTCAAATGGTTGGCATTGCTTTGTCAACTAATATCGCTGGAGATAGTCAGCACGTATCAGTGTTAGTCAAGCACATTGGATACGAGCGAACAACTCAGTAGCGTTTCAGAATTATCCGTGCAACAAAATATTCATAGGCGACAGTAATAGCTTCGCCTCTGCTATTCATAACAACTACGTTGGCGGTGACTTGCTTCCCGCTGATTAACACACGGAAATATTAGTAATACCCCCTCGGTGATAAGAACAATTTCGCATTTCCGCTCCTCGCTCAGATCGGACGTTTCTCACAAAATAGCAAGTTAATCCTTGGAAGGCACAAAATCTCTATTGAGAATTTTTATTAAATAACCCGAATTCTGGATAAGAAATTGACGAGAAGCCTGTTCCAGGAGCAAAGTTTTGGTGCAGACCCAAAAACAGCTCCGAGGGGGAACAGGCTATGGACAACTTAGTTGAAATTTTCTGTGATGT
>NZ_LJCS01000066.1:0-22363 GCF_001280945.1 Photorhabdus heterorhabditis
CTGCATAAGCGGATCTGGCAATGCCCTTTCTGTCGAGTCGAACATGACCGCGATATTAATGCGGCGATCAACATCCAGGGCAAGGGCATAACAGTATTACAGGCGGCGGGACTCGTCGTTTCTGCCCACGGAGGCCTGCGTAAATCCGTTGCACCAACGGTTGCGGCCTGAGAAGTGGGAAGCCTCGCCGTTTTTTACGGCGGGGAGCAGTCACTTGCGTTATATCGTTACCTCAAATGAGAAAACAACAAAAAAAAGTCCAACTTTGACAGGAAGAATCAATATCTATCTTTATTATAGGAGTCACTGATGCAAGAGGAACCCAATGCCAAAGTACTGTTGGCCGCTGAGATAGCTATTAAGGATAGCGATCACAGATTACAGTTATTGCAGGAGATGTGGCAATCCCTTGGTGTTAACCCCAATGTGGGGGCTGAGCTGTTTGGTCATACTGATCTTGCTCTAGTTCAGAGTGCTGAGCAGGAGCTAGTGACAGAAGTTAATCGCTTACGGAACAGTCATCTCCACTCTTTGGAAGAAGGAAAGCGTCTCCGTCGTCCGCCTCGTATGCGCGGCATCATAATATAAGGATTCAACGGTGGATATTAGCTCTTATCGTAGTAACTTACAGCTTTCCCTGGCAGAGTTGGATAAGGTTTCGCTGAAAGATCTGCAAGATTCTAAATCTGTGGCGCTTAATCAACTGGTTTCGCTTATCCGTGATAAAGATATCAAGATTGCAGTAAAAGATGATCCTGCTTATGTAGGGGTTATTACTGACGATGAAGAGCGCCTAAAAAAAATGGTTATTCATTTTCTAGAGACGGAGGATGCTGCTGCTGTTAAGAAAGGGTATCTGGCTAGCGGGATAGAAAATGGGATCGAAAGTATTAAATCTCTCTTGAATGATACTTATAGAAAAGATGCGCAAGGTAAGCCGACGACTGAATTAAAAACCCACTGGGATCTAAGAGAATTTTTGGCTACAGCGCATTTTAAATTACCACAGAATCGCCTTGATGATGCTGTAATTAATATATTTGCTTCTGTCATGTTAGGTCATGATGAAAAACGACAACTACTGCGTAATGAGCTTACAGCACTGACTGCGGAGCTGAAGATTTACAGCGTTATTCAATCGGAAATTAATGCGAAATTATCAGCTAAGGAAGAGAGCAATCAGAAACTTTCTATTGATGGCAGTAATTCTTTCAACTTGCTGGATTATAAAAAGTATGGTTTTGACAATGATGATGCTTTTAGGAAGAGTGCTGAATATCAATTATTGAATAAGATATCTTCTGACTCAACACACATATCTATTAAGACATTTTTGGAAAGTCCTAACAAGCAGAGTGGTGCAATGGCAGGTCTGGATAATTTATATAAATATGAAAAAGATAATAACCGTCTGGCCAATTTTTCTACTTCAGTCAACGACCGCGTAAGTCCATTAAACAATTCTGTCCAAGAAAAAACGACTCGGCTAAATGATATTAGTTCTCGTTATAATGCCGCTATTGAAGCGTTAAATCGTTTTATCCAGAAGTATGACAGTGTTATGCGCAGCATTCTCGGCGCAATTTAAGGAGTGATTATGGAGCACCAAGAAACATTTACGACTTCTGACCAATATGCACAAGAATTGGAGGCTTTTCTTCATGATGGTGGCACTCTTGCCATGTTGAAGGATGTCTCCAGTGATACGCTTGAACAACTTTATTCATTAGCATTCAACCAGTATCAATCAGGTAAATGGCAGGATGCGAATAAAATATTTCAGGCTTTATGCATGCTAGATCACTATGATGCTCGCTTTTTCCTTGGATTGGGTGCATGCCGCCAAGCAATGGGGCAATTGGAACAGGCGATTCAAAGCTATAGCTATGGAGCAATGCTTGATATTAATGAACCTCGTTTTCCATTTCATGCTGCTGAATGCCTCCTGCAATTAGGAGAACTCGATGGGGCAGAGAGTGGTTTCTACTCGGCCCAACAGCTTGCGGTAGTTTTACCGGAACACGCTGCTTTAGCTGCTAGTTGCACGGCAATGTTAGAAGCCATAACAATAAAAAGGAATCAGGAAGATGGATCTGATAGTAAATAAACCCCAGGTTCTTCCAGTACAGAATGATGCTTTGGTTAATAATGTCTCGGCGACTACGTCTTCTAAGGAGGATCGCGTTACATTGAGCCAGGCTGGTGACCAACCATCTAATTCTAATGTGGTTAGGTCAATAAGAGTATCATTGCCGGTACCATTGGCAGTGAGTAATACTCTCCTCGATGTTCAGCAACAAGAAGAAGTTGCTCATCTGCTTGAATCGGTTACTCAAGGAACGAAGCTGGCAGTCGGGGTAATTTCTCGGTTGGCTTCTCTGAATATATCTTCACCTGCGGCATTCGAAATTGAACTGGGCAAACTGACCAGTGAGATCGAACATAATCAAACGGATCTTAGGCTCCAGGATATCCAGCGAGCACGTCAGCAAAGTTTGCAGAAAATGGATGAGAACCAGCATAAGCTCAAAGAGGCAGAAAATTCAGCTAAAGAGGCACAGAAATCTGGACTGTTTTCTAAAATCTTTGGTTGGATCAGTGCGATTGCTTCAATTGTGGTCGGAGCAATCATGGTTGCTAGCGGTGTTGGTGCGGTAGCAGGTGCTTTGCTGATTGCCGGAGGGGTACTTGGCGTAGTATCGCAGGGACTGCAACAAGCAGCTCAGGACGGTTTAATTAGTAAAGAAACCATGAAATGGTTGGGGCCAGTAATAACTGTACTTGAGGTTACGATGGCTGTGGTGGCAGCGGCGGTCAGTTTTGGCGGTTCAGCCGCTGGAATGCTCGCTAAAATGGGAGCCAAGATTGGCGGTAAAGTCGCTGAAATGACGGCTAAGGTAGCAACAAAGGTTACAGAGTTTACTGCAAAAATGGCCGGTACAGCAGCTAATACTCTGTCTCGTAGCGTGAAAGTAGGTATACAGGTGAGTGACATGACGGTTAATTTCGCTAATGGTGCTGTTCAAACCGCCAATTCTGCTTTCCAGAGCAAAGCAGCTAATCGGCAAGTTGATGTGCTACTTTCACGTAGCGAATTGACGGCATTCCAGGCTGTCATGGACAGGCTTAAAGAAGAGTTGTCCCAGATGGTGGAGTCTTTCCAACATGTGATGGAAATGGTTTCCCAGATGCTTAATGCCAGAGGGGAAATGATGAACAATCTTGCCAGTCGGCCACGTGAAATTTAGGGAATAACAAGATGAGTTTTATTGATAGCGTTAACGGTCATCAGTCGATTACTTTTAGTAGCAGTGCTGATGTTATGGTTGATAAAAGTGCTGAGTCAACAATACATGCTGCGGCTGTTCAACAGCAGGGAAAGACTGGATTTATGGATAAAGTTGACTTGATTGCACCGAAGCAGGCTTTGGATCTCAGTCGCTTAGGAAAGATCAGCCAAGAATTAGATAGTACATTGAACACGATATCGTTGCTTTTTGAAATTGCCAGGAAGATGCGTGAATTGGGTATCTTGCAGCGTGATACGGAAAACAAGGCGGCTATTGGTGCTCAGAAGTTACAAGTGAATGAAATGCGCCATGCTGCTATGTTGGTAATTGCTGTGGCGGTTGTTTCTGGTGTGATGACGTTTTTTTCAGCTCTGATGGGAGCCTTTTCGGCTGTTAAAAGTAGTCAGGTGGTTAAGCAGCAGAAAACGTTAGAAAATAATATTGCTGGCCGTAATGAATTGATTGACCTTAAGTTGCAACAGCTAGGGAAAAATGGAGATGTGGATCGGGCTGCGGTTAGTAAGGTATGGGCCAAAGAACAGCTTGCTGATGAAAATGCCCTGAAATCGCTGACTAGAGTGTTTGATAGTCTTAACAGCAAACAGCAAATCTTCAGTTTAGTGATGAACTCGTTATCAAGTATGTCTAATAATTCAGTGCAAGTAGAGCAAGGGCTTTCTCAGGCTAGAGCCAAGGAACATGAAGTGGATGCCTCTGTGGCTCAACATGAAAAACAAAAAAGTGAAGATCAGATTTCATTGAATAACAATTTCATGAGAGATGTTTTGCAATTGTTGCAACAACTTTCTCAGAGTTATAACCAAGCATGGCGTGCGGCGGCTGGTGTGGTGTAACGAGGTAGTAACTGTTTGTATAAGCTTGAACGCATCGAAAGGTGCGCTCTTATTGATAGATGGCTGCTATTGATTTTGTTTTTAAAATTCGTGGGTTATCACTAAAAGCATAAAGGGGCGAAAATATTGAATCATGATATCCGGTCTTTAGCTATGATCGGTATTTGGTTTTTTGATAACGATCCGAGTGACTTTTTTATTAAAAGAACTGCCTTTGAGTGACAGAGGCATGAAAGATGATGGTAGTAAACTGACTCCCTTTTCTCGGGAGTCACCCGTTTGCTCAACTGCGTGGTAACTTCAAGTTTGCTTGATTTCCTTCTCTGTAGGAGTGAACCATGGATGTGATAACCATCATCAACCAAGTTTTGGCTGAATTTGCCACCAAATTCGGCTTGCCACACTTAGCTTTAAATCATGAAGGTGTGGCCGCTCTCTGTTTTGATGAGCACCTTCACCTCTCTTTGATCTTAATTCCCGAACGTGATCAGCTAATTTTACAAATAGATATAGCTGATATCACTGCGGTTGGTGAGGGAATTTTCCGCCAACTGGCCAGTTTTAATCGCCATTGGTATCAGTTTGATCTTCACTTTGGTTTTGATGAGTCAACTCTGATGGTGCAGCTTTATCGGCAAATGTCAGCCAGTCAGTTGAATCTGGCTACTTTTGAGGCAAGCCTTTCGAGTATGTTGGATCATGCTGAGTTTTGGCAGGAATTATTGCAAGCTCAGTTTCCAACTGAGACTCAGCAGAACAAATCTTTGGGAATGCGAGTATGAAAATTGAAAATTCGTTACCCATTCATTTAACAAATGTGTCTCATGAAAATGATAGCTTTTGCTGTGGTCGTAGGGTTACGTCAGGGAGTGTACCGCAAAATATTCATGAACCGCTTTCTGTAGTTTTGAGTAGAGGTCTTGTAATAGAGCTAGAACATGAGACAGCATTGCAACGTTTGTTAGATAGGCAGCATACACCGTTGTCACAACGTCGGATCAGTTTGTTATGACCCAAAAGGGGTTGATATTGTGGTGTTTGCTGATTACCGGGTGTGTAAGTAACATAACAGATAATGGAACATCACAGTTGATTGAGGGGGATGTGACTATGCCGGTTCCTCTGTCCAAAACTGCAAATGTTGAACTATCGTTGCTTGCTGTCGTTGATGGGAAAGTGCTGACCGTTGGCGAGATGTGTTATCGCTTGGATATGTTACCTTTGACTTTTTCCATGCGTTTGGGTCCATTACCGTTTTCTCATGAAAATTTGTTCTTGCGAACTTATTTACGTTGGGATGACAAACGAGCGGTACAGGCAAAGAATCAACAACGGATCGTTGCAGGAAAAAAAGTCGTAGTGCAATTATTTCCCTTACCGTGTTATCCAGAATGTTTATAAGATTGGGTAGTAAGTACTTCGAGAACAATAAATAGGGAAATATATTTATTTATAGGTTTTCAAATGCTATTTAATTTATATTATATTTAATGATCTCATGGAATGTTTTATTATCTTAATTATATAATTCAATAAACTTCAGATATATTAAAAGTCCATGATATATATGAAATTTTTATTTTTATAACGACACATTTTCATTATCCTTATCCCATTATTTATATAGTAGACGATAGAAAATTAGTCTGGTTTGTTTGATATGAATATACTGATATACCCAACAACTACATTGATAATAGATAATCATGTGATTCATAAAAGTCATTAGATTGAGATATGACTGTACAATTATTTCTAATTTATATTGATATATGTGCTGATTGATTTATCACTGGATAAATGAAATTGAATTACAGTGGTTATCGTTGTATGTAATGATGGTGTGTACTTTTCTATCCTTAAATTTATAATATCATTATCGTACTTAATTAATGCTAATTTTAATAAAATTATCCATTCCTATCTATAAATAGCTTTTAAGATACTGTATGGTAGATAAATAGCGACAAGAAAAGGCTTGTTTTATTATGAAATTAATATTTCTATTAAAATCTACTATCTCTTCAAAAGGGTTATAAATGTCTCAGTTTGAAATCAGCATCATTATTCCTATCTTCAATGAAGAAAACAATATAGTCTATTTGTTGGATTCAATATCTTCACAAGAAAATATTAACTTTGAGGTCATCATTATCAATGATGGCTCCACCGATAATAGTTTAAAAGTGCTGGAAGAATATAAAAATAGAGATAATAGAATACGAATTATTAATCAAGAAAACCGGGGAGTGTCAATAGCCAGAAATCATGGTATAGAATATGCGAGAGGAGAGTGGGTTTTATTTGTTGATAGTGATGATTGGTTAAAACCGCAAATTTTGAAAAAATGGCTTGATCAGGCTATTGCACAAAGACTAGATGTTCTCATTGGTAATGGTGTCTGTTTTACAGAAAACCCATTATCACCAGATAATAAAAAAGTAACACATAAACAGCCTCATGGTAGCGTGTTAACCGGTAAAGAGTGGATTGAATATTGTGTTGAGTGTAGGGAATGGCCACATTTTGTTTGGCTACAACTTATTAAAAAGGAGTTGATTCTTGACAACCAATTGAGTTTTGCAGAAAACACTTTTCATGAGGATATTTTATGGACTATTAATTGGGCACTTATAGCAAATCGAATTGGCTTCTGTAAGGAACTATTATATTGTTATAGGAATAATCCGAAATCAATAACTCGCTCAACAGAAATTAAAAGATTATATCATCGAGCTGATAGCTATATTACTGTAGTTGATTCAATTATTAAAATTTCAAAAGCAATTAAAGATAAAAAATCGTTAAGGAGGTCACTTAGTCGTCATGCAATAAGAGAGGTTGGAAGTTTTTTTATTTTGTATAGAAAAAAAATACAAGATCCTGCTTTAAAGAAATTGCTTGCTAAACGTTTTGTTCATAAAATTTTTTTGAGTGATTTATTACCTGGTGTACATAATTATCATGAACTATGGTTTATTATACGTTGTAAGTTAATCTTAGTATTAAGGAGTTTCATGAATTAGTGACGACTGTGCCCTGAATGATCTGTTTTTTTAGATTGTGCTCACCTAATGGTTCTATTGCCTGTCTTCTATTTGAATATCTTGTTGTAGTGACTTTGTTTTCGTTGAGCATCCTAAAATAAAATGGATATTAAATCTGTGTCAGGAGGTTGCTTTATGAGGCATAATGTGGCATTTCCCGTTACTTGTATAAGACATTGAATGTACATCTTATAAACATAAGTCGATAACCTATGACTAAATTGACAATTTAGGTAATTATAATTTAGATTAAAAAAGATAATTAAATAATGCCGAAAATGGATAATGTGAATAATGTTTTTATTTTGAATTCTTATTTAAATAATTGTTTTTTTAAATGTTATCTGAAATTTACTTTTAGTGCTATTTCAATGATGAAAATCAATCGTGATATAGACAATAAAACCTAAATGTGACAATTTATTGTAGGTCTTGAGTTTTCGTTATTTAATCTTTCTACTGAGAATAGGATTATGAGTCAATTTTATTGCAATGACATAAAAATAGATTACAATGATAGTGGTATTGGTCCTATTACATTATTACTCCTTCCTGGATGGTGTGAACCTAAAACGGTTTTTATCCCATTTGAAGCGTTGGCTTCGGAAACTTTCAGAATTATTAGCTTGGATTGGCGTAATCATGGACTATCTTCACAATCTGTATTGCCATTAACTCCAGAAATATTGTTAAATGATATTGTTTCGCTAATTAACTCATTAGAAATAGAGCAATTTATACCAGTTTCGGTTGCTCACGCTAGCTGGATTGCTGCTGATATAGCAGAGATAATGCCAGAGAGAGTCTCTGCACTCGTATTTCTTGATTGGATTATGACTAATCCTGATCCTGCATTCTTTCAAGCAATTAACTATATACAAGATCCTGAAAATTGGGTTTCAGCAAGGAATTCTTTATTTAATTCCTGGATGGGAGGAGGGAATAATAAAATTGTTGGAGATCATTTAGTTAAAGAAATGTCACAAGTGGGTTTTACTGTGTGGGAAGCGGCGGGAAAGGCGATAGCGGGGGCATATAACAAATATGGTTCTCCTCTGGATAGATTAAAACTGTTATCTGGGCGTCATCAATGTATTCATATTTATTCTTTAGATAGACGAGACCATTATTTGCTTGAGCAGCAAAAATTTTCTCACGAGAACTCTTTTTTCCAGGTTAAGCGATTGGAAAGTGCCAGAACACATTTGGGTATACTTGAGCAACCTGAAGAGGTTTATCGCACCTTAAAAAGGTTTATATTAAAAGAATAGAGGTGACAGATCTGTGTTAGTACTTATCTTGTTTTCAAATGAATTGATAAAAGTGGGATCATTATAACAAGATAGCAATGTATTATAGCGTTTAAGCACAGCACAGATAATGATTACTTTAAAGTGGATAGTTCAAGACAAGATAATAATATCTTGCCGTTTAATTCAGTAATACGGTATCAGAAAATTAGAAAATACACTGTGAGTTGGGTTTTCACGGAAAATATAATACTGATTATCAGTAGAAATATTATTTTGGGGGAATAATAAAAGTTCCAATTAATTATATACCCTGTGGATTTCAAGATGGATCGCGACGAATCCCCGGGAGTATAGATAACTATGTGATCTGAGTGACCGGGGTGAGCGAGTGCAGCCAATAAAGGGGCAACTTGAAAGATAACGGGTATATATTCATCCATCATTCTAGTTTTCTTATCCATAATGACACATCACTGGGGGTTGCTGATGAGTGCGGTATTATACTAAATGTAAGTAATCACCTAACAAAATTTAAGGCTGCGCTATGTGTGGCCTTTTCTTATTCTACTGATTTCGCAGTATTCCTATTAACTCAAATTTAAGGCTACACGGCAGCCTATGGATTCCCATTGTATGAATGGGAGTGAAGGATGAAATACATGGATAAACAGCCTGACATCTGGATGCAGCTATGGTTATGGCTGCTGTCAGTCAAAGAACAAGGTATAGGTGCGGCACTGGCTGCTGCAATGGCTTATCTCAGAGGTCGATATAACGGCGGTAAATTCTGGACGACAATTATGGACGCCATTATGTGCGCCATGATTGCCTGGTTTATCCGTGATGTATTGGATTTTTTTGGTATGAGTACGGATTTGGCTTACATAGGCAGTGTCATTATTGGTTATCTGGGAACTGATTATTTTGGTCAGATCCTAAGAAAAGTTGTTAATAATAAAACAGGTAACAAACAGTAGGAGCAGATTATGAGCAGAGGTATTCGAAACAATAACCCTGGCAATATTCGCTGGGGGGATGATTGGCAAGGTTTGGTGCCTGAATCACAGCGTACCGATAAATCTTTTTGTCAGTTTATCAGTCCTGAATATGGTATTCGGGCAATGATTAAAATTCTGCATAACTATAATAGAAAATATAATCTCAAAACAGTGGGAGGCATCATTTCACGATGGGCCCCTCCCAATGAAAATAATACGGATGGTTATGTTAATCGTGTGTGTAAAGACACTGGGGTTAGTTGCGATCAGGTTATTGATGTGTTTAATAAGATATTTATGATAAAAATTATTAAAGCCATTATTACAGTGGAAAATGGTAGCCAGCCCTATAGCAATGAGGTGATTGATAAAGCCTTTTCACTTTTGTAGGGTGATATTATGAAGTTTAATTCTCATAGTTACACGATCATTGCTCTGGCTCTTGTTTCATTGCTGGCGTATCACTATTACGGTAAGTATACCAAACAGCTTGATGCAACAGTTCAGCTACAGAGTCGGCTGTTGGAGCAACAGAATGAAATTGTCAGTCAGCAGGAGCGGATAAAACGCTTGTCTGAGTTGGATGATAAACATACAAAGGAACTTGCTAATGCGAAATCTGAAATTGACGTTCTTCGTAATAATGTTGCCGCTGGTCGTCTCAGGTTGCGCATCGCGGCAACCTGTAGTCAGAGCGAAACTGGTTCCTCCGGCAGCGTGGGCCATGCAGGAACCCCACGATTTAACCCGGCAGCTGAACAAGATTATTTCGATCTCCGAAGAATGATTGTTGAGAATGAGAAACAAACTAAATACTTGCAGGACTACATCAAAACTCAGTGTCAGTAGCTGAGTTTTGATAATGTTGCTGTGAAACAACGTAGATATTGGGTTGGTTATCAGGGAAGTATGCTGAAGTTGATTTATACCTGTTATCTTTCAAGTTGCCTCTTGGTTGGCTGCACTCACTCACCCCGGTCACAGAGTTATCTATGCTCCCGGGGATTCGCTCCCTTGCCGCCGCGATGCAAATTGAAATCTATTGGGTATAGAATCAAACAGGGGATGCCGTGTTTTGTAACACAACCCGATAACCATCAATATCTTCAAACGTTTTACCTTGAACATCCCAATATGGGTTGTAAGAAGGGACATCAATGAAACCAGCGGTTTTCATTAATGATGTTTGATGTAACCACTCTGAATGGCTTGGTATATAGAAGGCCAGTAAATTATCCTGTGTCGGCGCTCTGCCTACCGTTGTGCCGCGATGATGTGTAAATTCGAGGTGCCAAAGATGATTTGGGTGTCCCAGCATAACGCCGTCGAAGTTTTCATGATTTTTAAATTTAGCTAAAACAATAAATCCTAAACCTTGGCAGTACATTTCAACGATCTGATTTAGGTTATCTGTTGGCCTGGCTATCCTTAGGATGGTTGATTTGTTCATGATGGTTCCGGTTGGTAAATTTTTTATTGGATTTGTTCAACTTACAGATTTTTTGTCTCTACTCTATATAAAACAGCCAACATAGTAGTTGAGAGCCGCGAAAATACAAAATGGTAAACTTAAAGAAACCAGAGTAGTTTGAAATTTTGATAAAATATACTTAAGTTTATTATTTTTAATATGTAAAATATAGTAATGTTATTATTTGTTTTTTGTTAATTTATTGTTTTGTGTTTGTGATTTTTTGGCAAGTTTATGGTCTACCTTTTGGCTTATTACCATAGTATGAATTATAAAATCATTTACTAATTAAGCATTGATTTTGATATAAGTAGAAATGTATTTTTCTAGCAATGTGATCATAAATATGCATTTAGTTTCAACAAGTTCTGGTGATATTTTCTCTTTCCTGTATCAGGGATATTCAACTCTTACTTTCTATTTGCAACAATATCTTGCAAAATACATTTTATAATTAAATAGTTTGTGATTATATTATTTGTTTGATTTATTTTCTATTTAGTAGCCGGAGCTTATCAAAGGTACTAAGCTGATTTTGATTGTTTTTACAAAGTGATACGATCAATGGCTCAATATGCTATGATACTTAAACAAAATTTTTATATTATATTATATCTTATTATATTATAATCTTACTTTCTTAAGGAGATTATAATTAATACTGTTTGTGTATTTTTTGTTTATTATTTTTTAAGGATAAAAGTCTGATGAATATAAAGGAATTAATTATAGTTCAAGCGTTGTCTTGTTCTATGTTATTAGGTGGTTGTACGGTTGCTCCTGGGAGCGGCCTTCCTATTTATAATAAAGAAATAATCAATGATAATGATAGTAACTATGACATTAATAATTTGGTAAATGTTTATCCGGTGACACCGCAGTTAATTGAAAAATTGCGGGTGAATTCTGCTATTGCTCGTCCAAATCCTGAACTAGATAAAGAATTGCAGCAATATGAATATTGTATTGGTGTGGGTGATGTAATCATGGTTACTGTCTGGGATCATCCTGAACTAACAACGCCTGCGGGGCAATATCGCAGTGCTAGTGATACCGGTAACTGGGTACATTCTGATGGAACAATTTTTTACCCATATATTGGCAGATTGTATGTAAAGGGGAAAACAGTGACTCAGGTGCGTACCATGATTACGAATAAGTTATCAAAGTATATCGAATCACCTCAGGTCGATGTCAATGTTGCTGCTTTCCGTTCACAAAAAGCTTATGTAACCGGTGAAGTTGTTAGGTCAGATCAACAGGCTATCACTAATGTTCCTTTAACTGTGATTGATGCGATTAACCATGCCGGCGGTTTGACTGAAAATGCTGACTGGAAGAGAGCTGTTTTAACTCATAAAGGAAAAGAAACAGTCATTTCTCTTCAAGATTTAATGCAAAACGGGGATCTAAAGCAGAATCGTCTGCTCTATTCCGGTGATATTTTATATATTCCTCGTAATGATGATTTGAAAGTGTTTGTTATGGGAGAAGTGAAAAAGCAAAGTACTTTACGTATGGACCGTAGTGGAATGACCTTGACCGAGGCATTAGGTAATGCTGAAGGTATAGATCAATTATCAAGCGATGCCAGTGGCATTTTTGTGATTCGTTCATTGCGCAATACACCTGATAAGAGTGGGAAAATAGCAAATATCTATCAGCTCAATGCGAAGGATGCGACAACGTTAATCTTGGGAACTGAGTTTAATTTGCAACCTTATGATATTGTTTATGTTACCAGTGCACCAATTGTTCGCTGGAATCGGGTTATTAGTCAACTGGTGCCAACAATATCAAGCATTAACAGTTTGACAGAAACAACCAAGTGGATTCGTAAGTGGCCTAATTGATGTTTAATTCTATTTTGATTGTTTGTGTAGGTAACATTTGTCGATCTCCAACAGGAGAGCGTTTATTGAGGCGGTTATTCCCTCAGAAAGAGATTTATTCTGCGGGAATATCAGCTCTGATTGGTAAACCTGCACATGAGCTTTCTAGTAAAGTTGCTGCTAGACATGGATTGTCTCTAGGAGGACATACAGCTCGTCAATTAACCAGTGAGTTATGTCAGCAGTCAAATCTGATTCTGGTTATGGAAAAAAAACATATTGAGGCGGTAAATAGAGTTAACTTGGGAGCAAGAGGGAAGACAATGCTCTTAGGCCATTGGCTAAGTGAAATGGAGATTCCTGATCCTTATAAATCTGATACCGAGGTTTATGAATATGTATATCAATTATTATTTAAAAGCGCTAATAGTTGGTTAGGGAAATTATAACTTATAAGTGTCCTTTGATTTTTATTTTTTATTTTTTATTACTTCTTAATAAGCAATTATAGGCTTTTTATGACTACATCAGATAAATCAAGTCACACTCATACGGATAGTGATGAAATTGATTTAGGCCGTCTTCTTAGTGCCTTATTCGATTATCGCTGGATTATTGGCGGAGTCACTCTATTATTCACTGTTATTGGTCTTTGTTATGCCTTGATTGCTACACCGGTATACAAAGCGAACGCTTTATTGCAGGTTGAAAAGAAAAGTAGTGCGTTGTCTTTAGTCGGGGACATGACGGATATGCTATCTGGAAGGCCGTCAGATACAGCAGCAGAATTAGAGCTGTTAGTTTCCCGGATGATAATAGGAAAAACAGTAAGAGATTTGGATCTGGATGTTCAGGTTGAAGCTGATTATTTTCCTGTGGTAGGTAAAGGTATTGCTCGTCTTCGTGGTATGCCAAAGCCTAACATTGTTATTAAAAATTTTACTGTATCGTCACATAATATTAACAAGGCTGTGAAAATATATGTTGATGATTCAGAACATTATCGATTGGAATTCGACGGTCAGGTTTTTAACGGGCAAGTTAATAAGGTATTTGATGCTGATGGTATAAATTTGCTTATATCAAATATCTCGGCTCCTCCCGGACAAAGTTTTACATTGGTTAAAAAGGCCCAGTTAAATGTAATTCGCGGGTTGCAACAATCTTTGCGGGTAACGGAGAAAGGAAATAATACCGGTATTATTTCGCTTGAAATAGAAGGTGATGATCGTGCAAGGATAAAACTGATACTTGATAGTATCAGTAAAAATTACTTGCGACAGAATGTGACAAGGAAGACCGAAGAAGCTGAGAGTAGTCTTAATTTCTTAAAGAATCATTTACCTAAAGTTAAAATGGCGCTCAATCGCTCCGAAGAGTTGCTTAATCAATATCGTCAAGCTAATGAATCTATTGATTTATCGCTTGAAGCAAAATCTGCTCTGGAGACATTGGTCCAGATTGAAAAACAGCTTAATGAACTGACTTTCAAAGAAGCTGAGTTACAGCAATTGTATACCAAACAACATCCTGCTTATGTTGCATTGCTTGATAAACGCAAGACTCTGGCTGATACCAAAAAAGAGTTGAATCAGTCAATCAAACGGTTACCTAAAACCCAGCAGGAAATTTTACGCTTGACCAGGGATGTCCAGGTTGGGCAAGAAATTTATGTTCAGTTACTTAATAAACAGCAAGAGCTGAACATTCTAAAAGCCGGGACGGTGGGTAATGTACGTATTATTGATGAAGCTGTTGTAGAATCTTCAGCGATAAAACCGAAAAAGTCTTTGATCATTGCTGTTATGATGATGTTAGGGCTTATATTATCAATTGGATTGGTTTTAGTACGCGTATTGTTCCGCAAAGGAATTGAAAGTCCCGAACAGTTGGAAGAAATAGGGATTTCTGTTTATGCGACTATTCCATTATCGGAGACTCAAGCTAAGCTTGAGCAGCAACAGAAAAAGAGACCTTATCATCAGAGATTACGGTTATTAGCGATTCATGACCCTACTGACTTGGCGATTGAAGCATTACGTAGTCTTAGAACAACTTTGCATTTTTCAATGATGGAATCTGCAAATAAAATTATTCTTCTTTCTGGTCCTGCTCCTGAATTGGGAAAATCCTTTATTTCAGTAAACCTTGCAGCAGTATTGGCATTAGGTAATAAAAAAGTTCTTTTAATAGATGCGGATATGAGAAGAGGGCATTTACATAAGGTGTTAGAAAGCCCTCAGTCTCCAGGGCTTTCAGAATATCTGGCTGGTCAGAATCAGATAAAAGAGACTATCACCAGAACTTATCTTACTGAGCTTGATTTTGTTAGTCGAGGTACTATTCCGCCTAATCCGTCAGAGTTGCTCATGCATAGTAGGTTTAAGGAGTTATTATCTTGGGCAGAAGAGCATTATGATTATGTCTTGGTAGATACCCCTCCTATTTTGGCTGTAACTGATGCTGCAATTATTGGAAGATATGCCGGAACTTCATTATTAATTGCTCGTTATTATAAAACGCGGGTTAAAGAAGTTGGTGTTGCTATTCGCCGTTTTGAGCAAAATGGCACGCATATTAAAGGCGTATTGTTAAATGCTGTAGAGAAGAATTCGAGTCTCTATTACGGCGGACATTATCAATACAGTTATAAGGATTGATTTGTTTTTCTCCGGCCTTTAGCCGTAGGTCGGAGAAATTTTATCAATGAAATCTTATTTTTTCTGCTTTTTGACTGTGGATAGGTTTACTCAAGGAAGAGGAAAATTGATTATTTTTCCTTTTATTTTTAAGGGATTGTCTCAGAACATCTACTGAACTTTTTCTGTTGCTATTTTATACCTTTACAGTTGCAGAATGTAACTATAAGATGTATTTATTATGTAACTTAATTTCTGGGGAAATCCAATGAGCGGTCTTGTTTGTTACAAACGAATGCCAATCTGGCAGAAAAATACGATTCCTGAAATGTTCACTCAAAGACATAATACTAAAGAGGGTACTTATGCTTGTCTTGAAATCCTTGAGGGTGAGCTGGAGTTTGTTATTTTCGAGGGTGAACAAGAGGAAACAGAATACTTTAATGTGCAAAAACAGCCTCCCATCATTCAGCCACAAGTTTGGCATAAGATTAAATGGGGGAGTGATGATATAAAATGCCAGCTCTCTTTTTTATGTGAACCGCAATATCTGTTTTATAAACAAAATAATCTGTCATTGCCTCACTCTGAAATTAGATATTTGGTAGATATTCTTTCTCCATGTAAGACATTAGATCTGGGATCGGGTCGAGGCCGGAATACTTTCTATCTGGCCGAAAAAGGTTATGATGTTATGGCAATGGATATTAGCCAACAGCATATTGACGCAATTAATTTTATTAAAGAGAAAGAACAGCTGAAAAATATCCGTGCCTCTGTTTATGATATCAATTTGCACAATATTAAAGAGAAATATGATTTAATCATTTCAACTGTGGTGCTGATGTTCCTGCAAAGGGAAAAGATCGCTGATATTATTCTCAATATGCAGGAACAAACGAATGAAAGTGGTGTTAATCTGATTGTGTGTCCGATTAAAACAGATTCTGCACCATATTCATTACTGCCATTTAAATGTTTTCTGGAATCAGGGGAATTGAAAAGTTATTATTCTGACTGGGAAATTATTAAATATAATGAAGACCCAGGATATCTTCATAAAACTGATGAACATGGCAACAGAATAAAATTAAATTTTGCTACGCTTATTGCCAGAAAGCAGTAAAATATTTTAGATGGGCTATTAATTCTATGTTGATAGCATCAGGCAACTTAATGGGTTATTGATTTATTTTCTGAGTTGTAATTTTGGATATATGTTCTATCCTGCTGGTATTCTAGTTTTCATTATTAAAAGTTAATATACCCTTCATCCTTCAAGTTGCTATTTTGTTGGCTGCTTTCACTTACCCCAGTCACATCGTTATCTATGCTTCTGGGGATGCGTTCTCTTGCCGCCGCTCTGCAAATTGAAATCTATTGGGTATAGCAGGTTTGCATAATTTCGTTATATCTCTGCTGGTCTTGGTACATTTGTGGAGGACTGTTCAACAAAACCAGCTCTTGGATGAAATTGTTGGATAGGACGCACAGAGAATGCATGTCGTTTACCGTGTTGATCAAAAATCGCAGTACGAACACTGGCTGAACCAACATCAACACCAATGAAATATTGTTGTTCCATCATGTGATCCTCCACCCATTCGTTAACTTGAGCTGACAAAATGAGTTGAACAGAACAATAATACAATGGGGTTGTTTAATTATTGTGAAGCGGCTCAAGAAAGATTTGGTAATTTTATGGTTATAAAAGAATATTACATATATTTTTCTATTTCTCTCCAGATTGGCGTAATGAAATTTGTTTTAGGGAAGGGCAGGTTTAAGCGAGAAAATATAATAGACAGAGTAAGAAAGATGTTTTCAGAAAAATCGTTGATAATTTCTGTTGAGTTATTAGTTAATCAATACTCTTTTAAAAAGAGTATTGATTAATAAAAAAATCAAATGGGACGAATGGTTTTTTAATTAACAATGTTAAATATATCAGTAAATTGTTTGGATGAAGAAAAGAGTGGCTTAAGCGTAAATATTTTGTGATAAGTCTGGGGCAACAAATTTTGAATATCTTATCTTAAAATTGTATCAAGTGATATTACTCACAAGTATCAAATCTTTTTCCGTTTTTACGAAACTTTTTCTCGCATATTTTCTATAAATATTCTTTATTTAAATTGATGCATATATGTTGTTATTTTGTTGCGAAATATTCGAGGGAATATATGGAATTAGTCACAGAATGGTTGAATGCCATTAACGGGGTTGTGTTGGGAGTACCGATGTTGGTTGGTCTTCTGGGGGTTGGGCTCTTTATGCAGATCCGCCTTTCTTTACTGCCTATACGCAAATTGGGGACGGGTTTTAAGTTACTGTTTGAACGTAATCATCAGAGAGGAGAAGGTCAGATATCGCCTTTTAACGCACTGATGACTGCGCTTTCAGCCACCATTGGTACAGGTAATATAGCCGGCGTTGCTACCGCAGTTGTGTTGGGTGGGCCGGGGGCGCTGTTCTGGATGTGGATCACTGCATTAGTCGGCATGGCGACTAAATATTCAGAGGCTGTGCTGGCAGTCCGTTTCCGTGAGATTGACAAAAATGGTCACTATGTTGGTGGCCCTATGTATTACATAAAAAATGGTCTGGGTGAAAAATGGGTCTGGCTGGGAACGCTATTTGCGATATTTGGTAGTCTCGCTTGTTTCGGTATTGGTAATACCGTGCAAGCGAATTCTGTTGCTGATGTACTGCAAAGTAATTTCGGTGTTTCTACCATGGTAACTGCCGTAATACTGGCGTTTCTGGTTGGTGCAGTACTTATTGGTGGTATTACACGTATTGCTGATGTGGCAGGTAAATTAGTGCCATTTATGACAGTTGCTTACTTGGTTGCTGGAATTGTTGTTTTGGGTGTGAATTTCAGTGAAATTCCCGCTGCGTTTGCCTTGATTGTTAAATCTGCATTTACCCCCGTTGCTGCTCAAGGTGGTTTTGCTGGTGCCGCAGTATGGGCCGCGATTCGTTTTGGTGTGGCTCGAGGCATTTTTTCTAATGAAGCGGGGCTGGGAAGTGCTCCGATTGCTCATGCAACCGCAAAAACGCAAAATCCGGTTCGTCAGGGATTGATAGCTATGCTCGGTACTTTTATCGACACCATTATTGTTTGTTCTATTACTGGCTTAACTATCGTTATTACGGGTGGTTGGTTGACTGGTCAGACTGGTGCGACACTGACCGCAACTTCTTTCTCAGCAGCGATTCCTGGTGGGAATTATATTGTCGCGGGTGCACTGGTAATATTTGCCTTCACCACCATTCTTGGATGGAGTTTCTATGGTGAAAAATGTATTCAGTATTTGTTTGGGCAAAAAGCAATTACCCCTTTTCGTGTGGTATGGATTATAGCTTTGATGGTAGGTGCCACTCAGTCGTTGGATTTTGTTTGGTTACTGGCCGATACATTGAATGCAATGATGGCGATACCAAACCTGATTGCATTGGCATTATTAAGCCCAGTTGTTTATCGGCTGACAAAAGAACATATTAAAGATGTAAATTCGGATGGTGTTGATATTAAAGAAAAGAATTGAATAAAAGCCTTCCAGATGGAAGGCTTTCTTAATCACTAGATGAAACTAATTTTATTCTTCACTAGTTTTAATATAGATGTTTTTGACCTGAGTATAAGAATCCAGCATCATTTTATGTGTTTCTCTTCCAAGGCCGGATTTTTTGTAGCCGCCAAATGGTGCGTGAGCCGGGAGTTCATGGTAGGTATTGATCCACATACGACCCGTTCTAACAGCTTTGGAAACACGTAATGCGCGGTCGATATCTTGTGTCCAGACAGCACCACCAAGCCCATAATCAGAATCATTTGCCATACTGATCACGTCTTCTTCTGTGCTGAATGGAATGACTGTCAATACAGGACCAAAGATTTCTTCGCGTGCTACTTGCATTTCATTAGTTGCATTGATAATGATGGTTGGTTGAATAAAGAAGCCATCATCATAACCTTCACCAGTAATCCGTTTGCCACCCGTTAAGATAGTCGCTCCCTCTTTTTTAGCAATATCAACATATGAGAGAATTTTTTCCATTTGTTCCTGGCTGATTTGGCTCCCCATCTGTGTTTCTTTTTCCAATGGATCACCAACCTGGACAGATTCAAATTCTATTTTCAGGGACTTAAGGAATTCATCATGAATATCTTTATGTAGGAATAACCGAGAACCTGATTCACATGCCTGCCCTTGATTCAACAGAATCGCTTTGGCAGCATATTTTACTGCTTTCTTCATGTTGGCATCAGGGAAGATTATATTGGCCGATTTACCACCAAGTTCCAGTGTCGCAGGGATAAGCTTTTTGGCTGCGGCTTCGGCTACAGTATAACCAACTCGAGTGGAACCGGTGAATGCCACTTTCTCGATGTCTTTATGGTCAAGAATTGCTTGACCTACGATTGAACCACGACCTGTAACGATATTAACCACGCCAGCTGGCAGGACTTGATTCAATATCCGACCTAATTCAAGCAGTGTTATTGGGGTCAATGTTGCCGGATTAATAACAATCGTGTTACCCGCTGCAAGAGCAGGAGCCAGTTTCCATGCCGCCATCAGTAACGGGAAATTCCAGGGAATTACCTGTCCGACAACACCAATGGGTTCACGGATCACTAGGCTAAGTGTATTGGTATCCAGAACTGAAGCTTCATCGGTATGGGCGCGGATCACACCCGCAAAGTAGCGGAAATGGTCAATACAGGCGGGTAGATCCATATACCGGGATTCATTTAATGGTTTGCCGTTATCCAGTGATTCAAGAATGGCAAAACGTTCTAGTTCTGCTTCCAGTAAGTCAGCAATTTTCAGTAAAGCTGATTGCCTTTCGATTGCGGAGGTTTGACTCCATGTGGTGAAGGCTTTTTTTGCGGCCCTGACAGCAAGATCAACATCCTCGGCATTACCGGATGCATATTCAGTCAGTAATTCTCCTGTCGTTGGGTTATAACTTTTGCTTGTTTCTTTGGATACACTATCTACCCATTGTCCACCGATAAGCATTTTGTAGGATTCAACGGGTAACATCTCTTTAGCGATATCATGTAATCGTTTCATTAACATACTCCGGGTACTTTGGTTTAAGAATCGTTACGTTTACTGCCTTGTATCAATTATGTCTATTGGGAAAGGGTATTAATTAATAGTCTTAATATATACCCTTCATCCTTCAAATTGCTGCTTTGTTGGCTGCTTTCACTTACCCCAGTCACAGAGTTATCTATGCTCCTGGGGATGCGTTCACTTGCCGCCGCGCTGCAATTTGAAATCTATTGGGTA
Organism: Photorhabdus heterorhabditis; assembly: GCF_001280945.1. Lineage (NCBI taxonomy): Bacteria > Pseudomonadati > Pseudomonadota > Gammaproteobacteria > Enterobacterales > Morganellaceae > Photorhabdus > Photorhabdus heterorhabditis. Next base: position 20,694 of record NZ_LJCS01000066.1, read on the forward strand.
TAGTTTCAATATGTGAATGTATCTTTGATTTATAATTTATTATCTAATCAAATGTTGCTTGTTATGTTTTGTTATTTTTTAGCACCAACATAGTAGAGTACAAAATAATGGATGTCTATTAGCGTGTTATATAAAATATTATGTATATTAACGAATGGAAATTATAAATAAAGGGTGGGATAAATATCCGTTGGAATATTCCAACGGATTAAGAATAAATATTATTTTGCTGTGACCCAGAATACCCCGTTACCATCAAGGGCAGTAAAAGTTTTATGCAGATATATGCTGTCGGCTTGTGGGTCGATATCTTCGAACAGCTCTGGATGTAAAAATTTAGCTATAACTTCAACTGCAATGATGTTAAAGGGGGTATCGTAATATTGGTGATACAGTGCTATTACCCGCTTTTCGCGAAATGCTCTTAATACGCTCAATTTTGGTCGTGTCAGTAATTTTTCCAGTCGTTCCTGTGACTGTTTCAAATTGCCGGTATAACCCAATGGCACAGAAAGGCTTTCAGGGAGAACTTTATCCCAATCTGCGGTGGTCATCAGATAAAATTCAGGATTACTGACAATTAATTGTTCTTCACTTACTTCACCACCCATACCTGAGAACCAGTGAGCACCAAGGTTATCACCCCCGGCAGCAGTAACAAATTCACTAAAATTTCCACTACCAAAAGTCTGACAGCAATGTTCTGTGCCAGGCATTCCTGCATGTCGTTCAATAAATACCGGAGGGCGTTGTTCTTTGCCCAGTGTACCGATTCGTTTATTAATGGTTTGCATCTTATCTTGATAAAACTTAATGAATTTCTGTGCATTTTCTTCTTCGCCAAATACTTTCCCAAGCAAAATCATACTCGGAATGGTATTTGTCAGCGGATATTGACGGAAATCGATAAAAATAACTGGGATATTCGCTTTCTCAAGTAAAGTCATGGTTCCACTATCATTGAGTTTGGATTGAAGGCCAATATCAAAAATAACTAAATCGGGTTTATGAGTTAACGCTTTTTCAACGCTGAAATCGTTTTGATAAGGATTAGGAAATACGGGAATGTCCCATAACTGTGGGAAACTTTGCTCATAAGCCGTTGCCAAGTCTGGGGATTTGATTTCTAATGCATTATCCCAAGCGATAATGCCTTTAAGAGGATTATCAGGATGAAGAATATTCAACGCGATTAATACCCGGCTGTCAGCCAGCATAACCCTACTGACTGGTGCATCAACTTTAACTTTCCGGCCAGCAACATCCTTGACCGTAATTTCTTTTGCCTGAGCAAAGATAGGCAATAATATCAACATGGTAGTCAGCAAGTATTTTGCAGTGCGGGGGATGACTGACATTGTTTCTCCTTTGATTTAAGTTTCATATGCAGATTTTCAAAGCGATATTCTGTATCAGAGATTCATGAATGCTGGAATATAGGGTGTTCTTGGTTAATTAATTAGAATAATTAATGTAATCGGTCATCTGATTAGGTCCATATCTGTTTACAATAAACTTAAAATGATAATGATAACGATTTATATTAACCCGAATTCTGCTTAAGCCGTCATTGAGAAATCTTCTTCTGAGTAGAAAACTTTCAGTGATGGTTTTTTCAATTTAAGGCAGTAAGCAATCAGTCCACCTAAAACGGTCAACATAAATCCTCT
>NZ_LJCS01000067.1:0-22317 GCF_001280945.1 Photorhabdus heterorhabditis
TTGCCAGAAAACCCTATCGTAAACGCTATGGTCGCTATGAAAAAAGAGGCAAAATTAAAAATCGGGTCAGTATTGATGTTCGACCAGAAGTCGTTGATAAAAAAGAACGTATTGGCGACTGGGAAGGTGATACGATAGTGGGGAAAGATAAAAAAAGTGTCTTATTAACCCTGGTTGACCGCAAAACGTTGTATACCATAATTGTTAAACTTGATAGCAAGCGGGCATCAGAAGTAGCAAAAGCGGTAGTGAAAGCATTATACCCGTTAAAACAAAGGGTTAAGACCATCACATTCGATAACGGTTTGGAGTTCGCAGAGCATGAAATCATGAGTAAAAAATTAGAAACCCAAATTTATTTTGCTCACCCTTACTCGCCTTGGGAAAGAGGGATAAATGAGAATATCAATGGACTCATCAGACAATACTTTCCAAAGGGAACTGATTTTAATAAAGTCTCTGATCAGGAAATCAATTTTGTGGTAAACCGATTAAATAATCGCCCCAGAAAAACACGGGGAGGGAAAACACCGAATGAATTATTTAAAGGAATACGAACATGTTTACTTCCGGATTAACGATGTTGCACTTATTATGTGAATCCAAGAAACCTATTTAATTAAACAGCAACATTAAAAAAATAAAATTTATGCAATAAAAACAAAAAGTTAACAAAAAATAACTTTAAAAAATTAATAAAAAATGAGAGTAAACCTGCAATAATAAAATAATATTTTCACATTAATCAATCCTTTATAAAACATTATTATCATTTTCATACATTAAAAAATCATAAATTCAATTTATATATTATTGTCAAATACAAAAACAGCCCTATAAATCGGGCTGTTTCTGCAAGCTATTTCTAATAGCCCATTGTCATCCAACAGCATTAATGCTGTCTGCATGATCAAGTTATTAATCCCAACTTTCTCGAGTATTTAAGTAATTCAGTCACCTTATGAACTTTGAGTTTTCGCATCATATTAAGGCGGTGAGTCTCTACTGTTTTAACACTAATACTTAGCATCTCCGCAATATTACGGTTGCCATTACCTTCGTTGATTAGCTGTAATATTTGGCGCTCGCGTCGAGTAAGTAATGTACTGTCATCATTCGTTCCCTCCCCTAACAGGTGAACAGCCTCCTGATTCAGGTTAGGATCAACGTAACTTTTTTTGGCTGCAACGCTGGTAATTGCAGCCAGTAATATCTGCTGTGAGCTGGTTTTCAAAACATAAGCTAATGCCCCAGCACGTAATACACGGCTGGCCGTTAATTCATCATCATGGGCAGTCAGGGCAAGTATGCGCAAATCTGGCCAGCGTTGGCAAAGCTGTGGAATAATATCTAATCCATTTAACCCCGGAAGGCCAAGATCAAGAATAACAATATCCGGTACCAGATCCCGGCAGGCAGCATAAACAGATAGCCCATCATCAACCTGCGCGACTACTTGATAACGCGGATATGCAGCAAGAAGGTTCTTTATTCCATCTATGATCAGCTCATGATCATCCACTAGCAAAACTTTATAGCAAATCATATTAGGACCTCGCGGAAAAAGGTGCATTCTGCTCGTGTTCCTCAGCAGAGCACAGTGTTGCATTAATTAATTTACGTAGTTTCATCAGCTCATTCTCTTGCGGCAGAGCGCCGTTATGTACCTGGTTTTCCATTTCAACAATGATACATAACAACGAATTAAGCCCTGCCTGCCCACTCACTCCTTTCATAGAATGTAAGAGCTTTTCTAATACCTCCTGTTGAGTAATATGTTGTTCAATTTCGTCGAGTAAAGTTAATAATTCCCTGCGAACCTTTTCTTGCATACGTAATAAGTTCATGGACAGTAATGGCTTGTCTGTTTCTTGCTGTATCATCAAATCAATATCACGCCGTAACTGATATTCTGCTGTCATCTCTAATATTTGGGCCAATTGGTTAATCGTAACCGGTTTGGATATGTAATCGTTCATCCCTGCCTGAGCAGCGCGCTCTTTTTCCTCGGCAACTGTATTTGCCGTCAGAGCAACAATCATGCACTCTGAGTCTTGATTGTCAGAATCAATACGCCAAAGTCGAGTGGTTTCCAGACCATCACATTGTCCCGGCATCAATATATCCATTAAAACCAGATCAAAGCGGTAACGCCGGCCTAACAATAATGCTTCTGTACCATCCTTAGCGTACTGCACTTCCTGACCTAACCGGGTCAGCATCATGCCAATGATGTCCCGGTTCGTCTCTGCGTCATCCACTAATAACACACGCATACGCCAAGGCTGTAACGGTACGTTATCCTGCACAGGTGGCGGTGCTCCAGATAGCTGACGCTCTACAATATCCCGCAAACGACCCGGCAAAAAACGTAAGTCATTGGCGGATAACTCGCCGTAATGCTGTTCTGACAAACAGGTGAGGCCCCATGCCATGAGTTGACGATGTAAAACCAATGGGGCATCGACTTCCCCCAGCAATAACTCTGGCTCAATAAAATCTGTCAGCGGCAGTTGAAATACCACGCTGGTTCCTAAGCCAAGAGCACTGTTGAACCTCAAACTTCCTCCCATCATTTTGGCTAGCGTAGCCGCAATAGCCAGCCCAAGCCCAGTGCCTTGAGCATGTTCTTGCACCTGATAAAAGGGATTAAATACCGATGAGATATTTTCTGGTGCCACACCACACCCGCTATCAGTCACATCAAAAATCAGCATGTTATCTGAACGGGTAACAGTCAGACAAATACCGCCATCATCGGTAAACTTGCAGGCATTTCCTAACAAATTCACCAGAATCTGCCTTACACGGATTGCATCAAGAACTAATGATTGCGGCACATCAGCGGAGACAAAAGTTTCTAACGTCAACCTTTTATTGTGTGCCATTCCCTGTATCGTCGCCATTGACTGATCCAACAATGTTAACAACGGGCAAGTTGCATACTGTAATTCAACCTGCCCGGCTTCAATACGCGAAAAATCAAGTAATTTATTGATAATAAACAGTAAAGATAATGTACATTGGTGTGCCGTTTCTGCAAGTTGCAATTGTTCGTTGTTCATTTCGCCAGTTTTCAGCAATTCCAATGCACCCAGCGTTCCGCTAAGTGGTGTTCTCAATTCATGGCTGATCGTCGTCAGATGGCGACTTTTACGCTTATTGGCTAACTCTGCCTGTTGCTTTGCTTCCGTTAATGCTTTGGTGCGCTCTGCCACCTTATTTTCTAATGTGAAATATTGCTGATTCAGGGTATCAAGTAACGCATTGTAAGCTCTGGCTATTTGGCCCAACTCGTCACGCCGATTCTCCGGCAGACGGACATCCAGAGCGCTCGGCCCAGTTTTATCAATAATATCCACAAACTGCCATAACGGTTTGGCTAAGTAATGATGCAACATCCAGAATAAAGTCAGCGTTATCATTAATAAAATAACCAACGCAAAGGGAAGTTGAATAATCGCCTGATCAATGACTTCCTCAAATAGACCTCTGGTAGGATACAATACCAATTGCTGCCAACCGGGGCCTTTAAGCTGGATACGTAATACCTGATAACCGGGAATATATTGCCAGCCATCATGTAATTTGACTTTTTTCAGCAATGCTAAAATATGTTGCTCTTGATCCTGCGGTAATTTCCCTTTGAAAAACGGCAATAATTGTTGATTGCTGTTCAGCCAGAGATCAATGTCATAATTAGTGACTGCTTGCCCGTATGATAATAGATCATTGAACTTAATCGCGTATCCAGTCAATCGCCCCATTTTATCACTCGCAGCAACCGAGATACTCCAGCCACTGCCGGGAATATGCTCCGGCTGTCCCCAATAAATATTATCGTGATTGGGACTCATAGGAAAATTCGCCAATTCAAGACACCGTTTGACAAAATAATCATCTGAGATTTTTTCCGGAGGATAAATCGATATCCCTTGAGATCGCTTAAAAATAAAGCTGTCCAGATAATAAGCTTGTCCGGCAGCGCCATATGCCTGAATAAACCAGTTATCCTGACTTATTTCGTGATCGGGCCGACAAATATTGCCATCGATGGGAAGATATTTGCTATCAGTATTCGACGTAATATTTTTATCATTTTCATACTTTTCATAATAAGCGTCATAACGCCTCGCCAGCTCCTGCGCATCTTTCTCTGCGCCTTCAAAACGATGATTACTTAAATCTGCTCGTAAAGTCGCAAGATGTGATAGCTCATTCATCATATGCTGGTGTGCATGTTTGAAAGAAAAAAAGGCCGTCGCTATGACAGAAATCAACCATATAAGAAATAGCGTAAGTGATAGAAACAGAGTGAGTTTAATCACTAATGATGAACGTGTTCTCATTTTATAATCTCCTTATTATTCAGAGATATTTCCTGGTGAAAAACCCAAATTACTCTGTGCCTATCACGTTAAATTAACCACAGGTTTAGCCGTTACCTTATTGGGTTATATCTTTCCGGTACTCTATACTCAAGAAAAACACACTAGAAGATAATAAATACTTTATGGCAAATAACAATCAGATAAAACTTATCAAAATTATTTAACTAAATTATGATCAAGATCAATTTTACACTTATTTCATCTCAACAAAGCCCAAACGAGAATGAATATCTGCCAGCGAAACGTTTTTCTAATCACTGGCAGTCGATTATTCATAAACAGAAGTTTTCCTTTCCCACAAGCAATACTTAATGTGGGAAAGGGTGAGTGCTTTTTAAGCAGGTTGCCGAGTTAAGCTACTTGGTAGGTGTTGGTATGGGTGTTGTTTGTTATTCACTCTCCCATTCATCATCATTTTCATTATTAGTATGAAAGATAGAGGAATTATCTCCCTGATTCAAAAACGGATGATTCAGAAGCAGATCTGGGGAGGCTTGTGTCCATTTTCCATTATCCACTTGTTTTTCCAGTTCTTTTTTTATCTCTGGCTCTCTCTGATAGGTATTATCATCATCACTATGCTCTCTTCTTTTTAAAACTTTATCTCTTAGCTCCTGTATCTTCCGTTCTTGTTCCAGTAGTTCCTGTTCCAACCGCTCTTGTTCTTGTCTCAACCAAGCATCCCGTGCTTCTTGCTCCAACCGCTCTTGTTCCTGTCTCAACCAAGCATCCCGCGCTTCTTGTTCCAACCGTTCCTGCTCTTGACACTCTCGCTCCTGGCGTTCTTGTCCCAACTGCCCCTGTTCTGACTGCTCCTCCAACATCTCATCTTCTCTATCACCCAATAAAGGAGGAACTTCATCACCTTCGCCAGTACCTATGAGTAATTCAGATTCATCATTTTCTATCGGCTTTATTACAGGAGCAGATAACGTAGCCGGTACATTAATCAATATACTCATCTCACTGTTATTTGAGACATTTCCCTGCTCATCATACGCTACAGCTGAGATCGTAATATGGTTACTTTGCTGACGACTATAATTAGGGAAGTGCACTACGTAGCTATTATTTGATAGCACAATGATCTGGCCTCCACGTGCACGTAATGCGCCATCATCCCACTGGATATACTTTAAACGATATTTCCCGTTGAAAGAGAAATTAATCAGTTTCCTTTCTCCACCAAACCCACTGAGTCCCGTTGGTAAATGTAGGTTTAACTGCGCGCTTTCTCGGTGCTTCAACACAATATTATTACGTTCAACCAGATGGTAACGATTGCCAGCTAAAGTGCGTCTTATCTGCGCCGTCGTCGAATCAATCTGTTGGGATAAAGGCTCTCCAAGCTGATAATTGAAGGACAGATTAACTTTTGTATCATCTTCTGTCTCCGGCTGTAACGCGGCAACACCCATATCTGCCATACCCGATTTCGGAATATCACTTCCCCACGTTACATCGTCATCAGTTTGATGCTGCAACCACCTATTTGTTTGTTTCTGTTCGCTCCCAATAACATTAAGATTCTCTTTTTGAGTTTCATTCACCACTGGCTCTTCCTTCTCACTGGAATTACAGTAACTTGCTAATAACAATGCCGCGGTAATGGCCGATATATACCCTATTTTTTTATTAATTCTCAGATACATTCATATTTCCATACTTAGCTCTAAGTTTGCTTTGCCATTCCCCAGATTCGTCCTTGATTTGATCTACTACGCTATTAAAGCTGGTAGAAGCCGATGTATCCACCTTCGGCTTCGGCTCCGAGACCTTCGGTTTCAGCTTCGGTATATAATTTCTATTATTACTAGGAACTGAATTTCCATTTTTGAATGCTTCAAATCCTGCCATGGACGGTGCTGGTCTTGGTGGTCCATTAACTAGTATTGGCTGTGGCTGTGGCTGTAGCGGTGGCTGTAGCGGTGACTGCTGCACACGCATCAACTTTTCTTCCAACAGCAACAGCTGCTGCTGCACACGCGTCAACTTTTCTTCTTGCAACTGCTGTTGCAGACGCATCAACTCTTCCTTCTGACGCTGCAATTCTTCCTTATGGCGCTGTAATTCTTCTACACTATCCCCAAAAAAAGGAACTCTATCACCATCACCTAACGTAGCCGGTACATTAATCAATATGCCCATCTCACTGCTATTTGAGACATTTCCCTGTTCATCATACGCTACAGCTGAGATCGTAAGATGGTTACTTTGTTGACTACTATAATTAGGGAAGTGCACTACGTAGCTATTATTTGATAATGCAATGATCCGGCCTCCACGTGCACGTAATGCACCATCATCCCACTGGATATGTTTTAAACGATATTTCCCGTTGAAAGAGAAATTAATCGGTTTCCTTTCTCCACCAAAGCCACTGAGTCCCGTTGGTAAATGCAGGCTCAACGGAGCGCTTTCTCGGTGCTTTAACACAATATTATTATTACGTTCAACCAGATGGTAACGATTGTCAGCCAAAGTGCGTCTTACCGGTGCTGCCGTCGGATCAATCTGTTGGGATAAAGGCACCCCAAGCTGATAATTGAAGGACAAATTAACTTTTGTATCATCCTTACCACGATGACTAAAAGTTCTATCAGCACCTAATGAAATCAATGGGATCGGTGTATATTCCAGACCTACTGTCAGCGCGTACGGGTCCTTATAATGATTTTGGTGACTAAACAGCGCAATATCATCACCGAAATATTGCTCAAATTTCAGTTTACCACTTAGTTGTGGATAAGAAGGAAGCCAACCCTGAGCGCGGATATCATAGCCATTCGCTGCACGTTCCGCATAACCATCCAGTGACGAAGACGAGTACCAGTCCGTCAAGCCAAAATATCCGTTAGCAGACAGATACAGATAATCGCGCCAGTATTCCAGTCCGAATCCCAGCCGCTGGTGGGCATTGCCGGATATTTGGGCATCGTAAAAGGTGTTGTAACCTAAAGCCCAATCCTCCTGAAAATAACGTTGACCAATACCCAGGTTAACTATATTACGCCCATCGAAACGGCGAGCACCTACCTGACCAAACCGTAGATGCCCATCTCTGTCATATAATGGATAAAAAAGGTCGATTGAACCGCTGGTTAGTTTTCCATCAGACAAAGGTAAATTAGCACGTACTCCCCCAGCTGAAACTTTTTCTTCTGTCTCCGGCTGTAACGCGGCAAAACCCATATCTGCCACAGATAATTTCGGAATATCACCGCCTTGCGTTACATTATCAGTTTGATGCTGTAACCACCTCTTTGTTCGTTTCTGTTCGTGGCTAATAGTATTAAGACTCTCTTTTTGAGTTTTATTCACTACTAGCTCTTTTTTCTTATTGGACTTATGGCAACTTGCTAATAACAATGCCACAGTAATAGCCGATACAGATACATACCCTATTTTTTTATTCATGAGCGCTTTTATTTAAATATCATTATATTAGAAATAGATTCAAACACTGCCATGCCACTAAATAAAAAAGACAATGTCATTATTCACATCAATTACTCATTTTATCTCCTTACTGCGGCGGGAATTCTTCCGAAATACATCCCTCATTAAAATCAGTCAAAAACCTTATTTTTCCGAATCAAAGAAAACAACAATATTAATATTTTTATTCCATCACCCATTACCAGAAATAAGGTTAATACCTTATTGGTTCTATTCTCTTATTTGCTAATCTATTTGACAGAAATCGCAACACATTAATTTGGTAGGTGATGATATGTTTGCAAACTGCCAACTTTTCGGTATGGATCTGGCCTTTCCAGATGTCTGTATGACACCTTTACCTGTACCCGTGCCCGTTCCATATCCCAATATGACGCTGGGCCTAATGGCAACGCCTCACACTTATAAAGTACTGTTTATGGGAATGCCTGCGCATAATATGGCGACACTGACTAATTCAAGTTTCGGTGATAATCCTGGCGTTAATCTCGGTGTTGTTTCCGGTACCGTAATGGGGCCTTCACGCCATTTAATCGGCTCGTTTACCACGTTAATTAAGGGGTTTCCGGCTACACGCGTCACCAGTCTGAGCTTACAAAATAGCACCAACATGATTGGCATGCGTTTAATTCCCAGCCAGCTTAAGGTTCTGCTGCTGGGTCTGTGATGGAGGACTTTCTATGTTGCTTTTACTTCGCCATAAAAGTCACTATTTTTCTGCCTTTATTCTGCTTAGCATACTTCTGAGTGTTAGTTGTTCTGCAAATAAAGTGGAAAAAAATATTCCATACACAATTAAATTCCAGGCACATGGAGATGTTAACAACCTCGCTCCATTAAAATTAAATATATTATTGTTAAATGATCCGGATAAATTTAATCAGGCTGATATCGGGTCTTTACAAAAAAATACCCATTCAACTCTGGATAATACTGTACTTTGTCAAAAATCAATCTTCTTACTGCCAACAAAAGAACAAAATGATATCAGTATTACCTTTAATACACCGTCAGCGGAGAAATATATTGCAATTTGGGCCGAGTATCAGAGTATTAGCGACAAACAATGGCGGATCGTTATTCCTCTATCATCGTTTCTAACAGCGTCTTATTTATCGGTTTTGAATCCCTTTTCATCCTCTGAGCTTTATCAGTTGATTACCGTTACTTCTCACGGATTACAAATTGCATCTGCGTCCGATCAATGAATCACGCATGCTCAGGAGATCACCTATGAAAAATGCACACAAAGTTCTCTGGATGGAAGGCATGTTTTTACGACCTCACCATTTTCAACAAGCAGATGAGTATGTGGATGCACGCTTACGTCAATGGGGAGCCTTGCAACGAGCTTACAATTGGGGGTTTTCATCATTAAAACTCGATGAGAGCCAGCTTGCTCTGGGAAAAATTTCTCTGTTGGCGGCCAGCGGTATTATGCCTGATGGCACCAGTTTTGAATTTACTGAAACCAATGAAGCGCCACCAGCATTAGCAATCAGCACTTCACTACGTTCACAAATTATCACTTTAGCTATACCCGCCTACCTGACCGGGCGTGAATCAGTCAGCTTCGATGATGCACCCGATTCTTTGGCGCGTTATCAGGCTTTTGAAAAAGAGGTCAATGACATTAACTCGCTGGCACTTAGCAGTACGACCTTACATTGCGGGAAATTACGCCTGCGCCTGCTACCAGAAAATGAGTTGAATGGTGAATGGATTGCAATGGGAGTCCTGCGGGTTTTAGAAAAAAATCAGGATGGCATTGTCATTTTGGATACAGGATATATTCCACCGTTACTTAACTGTTGGACAAGCCCGTTATTACAGAACATGACTCATGATCTGTACGCTCTGTTATTGCAACGCAGCCGACAACTTAGCCATCATCTGCAATGTAATGGCGCTTGTACCAGTGATTTATTACGACTGGCGCTACTTAACCGTTTTAGTGCTCAGCTGCAACACATCATGCATCTGCCTCAACAAGCACCCGAAACGCTGTTCCTCATCTGGATCAGCTATGCACTGGAAATGAGTTCCTTTCAGGCACCTTATACATTGGAGGGCGAATTACCCCGCTACAATCATCTGGATATTGGTGGTTGCTTCACCCGCCTCTGTACTTTACTGCAACGCAGCTTGTCGATTGTGCTGGAAGAGCATGTTGTATCACTGCCCCTGACCAAACGCCTGCCCGGATTGAGCGTAGCATCACTACCAGAACAGATGAATCTGGATGATTACCACTTCATTTTAGTCGTGAAGTCTGAGATGGAACATGACTCTTTTATGGCTCATTTTCCGGCCCAAATCAAAATCGCCCCAGCTGATCGCATACGCGATCTGGTACGCCTGCAATTGCCCGGTATTGCCCTACGCCAATTAGTACAGATCCCCAGACAACTCCCCTATCAGAATGGGCATTGCTACTTCAAATTGGAATTAAACAGTGAAATTGAACAGTCGCTGGGAAAATCCGGGGTGTTTGCCTTTTATATTGCTGGTGAGTTTCCCGGCCTGAAAATGGCATTTTGGGCACTTAAACGTCTGTCTGATGAGGGGGAGATGAACCTATGAATCATAACTACCGTAACCCATTGGTACAGGCGGCTTATCCTCTGTTAAATGCGATGCCACATATTCGTCACACAGCAAAACTAGAGGATTCCAGTCAGTTACGCCAACAACTGATTGGTGAAATGTATCGCTTTGAAAAACAGTGTCAGCAAGAGGGATTCAGCTACGAAACTATTCTCGGCGCCCGTTATTGTCTGTGCACATGTTTAGATGAAGCAGTTGCATTGACCTCTTGGGGAAGCGATAGCATATGGTCAGGTAATGGCCTGTTGGTGACATTCCATAAAGAGAGCAGTGGCGGTGAAAAGTTTTTCAAGCTATTGGATATGCTACTGCAACAACCCGCTAAGCATATCGATCTACTCGAACTGTTCTACTTCTGTTTGTTACTGGGATTTGGGGGGCGTTATCGCTTGATTGATAACGGTCTGGCTCAATTAGAAACCTTGACCCAGCGGCTGGCAATACGTCTGCGTCAAGTGCGGGGAGAATATTCCGCAGCATTAAGCGCTCTTCCACCTCCGCCGGTCAACACACATCAGACGTCACGGTTAACCCATTTTTTGGTGTTTTGTTCACTGTCTGGAGTACTACTGACCGGTTCACTCTACATCGGGTTAAACGCCCGGCTTAATCAGCAAACAGAACCCGTGTTGACATCCATATACGACCTGCCACTACCAGAAGCTGCATCACCGGCTGAAAGTTTCTCTATGGTTCATCTGCGGCAAATACTGCAACCAATGATTGAACAGCAGGATATCACCGTCAGCCAGAACGCGGATAATATCAGCGTAACCCTGCAAGGCGGTGCCTTATTCGCTTCGGCATCAGCGACACTTAATCCACTCTATCAGGTACCTCTGCAGGAGCTTGCCAAACAACTGAACCTGACGACTGGCAAGGTTATCGTTCGCGGGCACAGTGATAATCTGCCGATTCATACACGTACCTACTCCTCTAACTATGCGCTGTCCTTGGCACGAGCAGAAACTGTGGCGCAGCAGTTACGCACTAACTTGCTCCAACCACAACGGCTACAGGTTGAAAGTGCTGGCGCAGAAGCGCCTTTAGTTCCCAATACCACCGCCAAGAATCGGGCTTTGAACCGCCGGATTGAAATTATTTTCAACACCAAGTCGGACAATTCAGGCCAATAAGCAGGAGAGAAAGAAAATGTTAAGAGCATTTATCGCCATCATCACTAATCGCCTGTTTTGGGGAGCACTGATCGTTGCCGCATTGTGTTTGCTTATTTGGATCATGGGACCATTTATCGCCATTGGTGATCACCATCCACTGACAACCGAAGTCCAACGCCAAATCGCTATCACTATCCTGATTTCACTGTGGTTACTGCTAAAACTGTTACCTTTTCTCTATCAGATGTGGGCAAATGCGCGTTTGCGTCGCCATTTACACCATGTCAGCAATGTCACACCGACAGCCCGAAGTGCTTCTCAGTCCCTCGCTGACAACTTTAAACAGGCGGCATCCCTGATTAAACGCGGGCTGCGTCTGAATGGCGAACAGCTCACCACTCGTCTGGGCAAATTCTATCTCTATCGCCTGCCTTGGTATCTGGTTTTGGGTACCAAAGGATGTGGTAAAGATAAAGCTCTACTAAATTCAGGGTTAGACTTCTATCACACAACCTATCCAAGCCAGTTCGCTTTTCCTGAAACCAATGCCGAATCGCACTGTTCATGGTATTTCACCCTGCAAGGCGTCATTCTTAGCCCCGCAGGAGAGTACCTTAAGGAAGGCAATCCTTTATGGCAGACCTTGTTGAAACTGCTAAAACGTTATCGTCCACGTCAGCCAATCAACGCCGTTATTTTGACAATCAGCGTGCAAGATCTGCTGCAACAAGATAATGACGCACAATATCACCAAGCTTTATTGCTGCGTAAGAGACTGATGGATTTACGTTTGCAACTGAAAATTGATTTCCCGGTCTACGTGATGATCACCAAATCCGACTTGCTCCCGGGGTTCAGCAGCTATTTCAACGGTTTTTATGGCGAAGAATTGGATCAGGTCTGGGGTTTTACATTTCCCTGGGAACAAGAGTTGCATTCCCATAACGATTTACAACAGATGCTGGATCAGCAATATAACCATTTGCAGCAACGTCTGGACTCTGCACTAGCGGATACCTTAATAACCCAGCAGGATATCACTCAGCGGGAACAAAGCTTTGCCTTCCCGCAGGCATTCGCCACCCTACGCCCAGTCTTGATGCGTTATCTGAGTATTATTTTTGCCACTTCCGGCTTTGATCGCCCATGGTTACCCCATGGTATCTATTTCACCAGTGCTAACCAAAAGCATGGGGAGTTTCAGCACAGTAATGGAACTACGCAAGATAGTCTGTTTGATTACAGTTATGCGCTTTCCTCTGTTACCAATAGCAACGGCGAAACAGCTAACCGGACTGCCCGCAGTTACTTTCTGAGACAATTATTCCAAAAAATCATTTTGGCTGAGAGTGGACTGGCAGGTATCAATCGCATGTACGAATTGCGCCGACGCTTTATGCTGCTAACTGGATGTGGCCTATTACTCGGTCTAATGGCTGGGATCTGCTTACTGCTACTGACAAGTTACCATAATAACAATAGTTATCTGGCACAAATTACGGCCCGGCTTCCGCTACTGGAACAACAGGGTCAGGCACTGAACAAGCCATCAGCTCGCGATCTACCACACTTGATTCAGTATTTGACACAACTACAGTCACTGACAGCAAATCAGCAAATTGATCCAGACAACCCGCCACTTGTTTACGATATGGGATTGTATCAAGGTCCCCAACTGAACAATGCCAATTATCCCGTTTATCAGCATGCATTAAAGAATTTATTGCTGCCGCTGGTGACACAGCAAGTCGAAAGTATTCTGCGTCAGCAAGCTGATAGCGATAACAGTGAATCAACTTATGAAGCGCTGAAAGCTTACCAAATGCTATTTCAGACACAGCATTACGATGGCAAATTCCTTACCGCTTGGCTGATGTTGAATCTGTCCCATATTCCCGGTGGTGAAAAGTTGAATGAGGCACAACGTAAAGCACTTCAGGAACATCTTTATCAGCTACTGAATCACAGCCAGCCTTCCTGGTCCCAACACAAAGATCAGCAACTGATACAAGAAGCGATAAAAAATATCATGCGTTCTACGTTCTCCCAGCGGGTTTATACCAGCATAAAAAAAAGATTGATCAATAACGGACATTTCAAATCCGTCAATCTGCTTGATTTAGCGGGTTCTCAGGCTGAGCTGGTATTAAAACGTAAAAGCGACCTGCCAGATACTGCAACAATCCCCGGTTTTTTTACACCAGACGGGTATTGGCACGGTCTGGTTGCACAGGTAGATAATACGGTAAAAACCCTTCATGACACTGATAGCTGGGTACTCAATATTCCGCCACAGGTACAGGAAGGATGCGACGCAGCCTGCCGAGTACGCCAGCTTTATATGGATGACTTTATGTTGGAGTGGGATACATTTCTCAATGATATCGTCCTGATCCCGACAAGTAGCCTCAACCAACGTATTAATAATGTGCGCATTCTCTCTGGCGCCCATTCGCCCCTGCGTAATCTGCTGATTGGTATCAGCCACATTGTTGCTCTTTCTCCACCAGAAGATCACGGCAAACTCACACAACTGGGCCAGCAACTGAACGATGAAGCAACCCGAAAATTACAAAATCTGTTTCCGGCGGTCAGAACGACGCCAGCGCCACCTTCACCAGAACAGATTGTCAGAAGCCACTATCGTGATCTGCTCGATCTAGCACGTCCACAGGGAGATCACAGTGACACGATCGCCTTTGATGATCTGTTCAAGAAACTGGGTGACCTGTATCGCTACCTTACCGCCTTGCAGGAAAATGGCGAAGCTACAGCCTCCTCTTCTGGAACCATACTGACACAATTACAGGCTGATGCTGGCCGCCTGCCTGCGCCGTTCCGCAGTATTATCATGGACATGACACAAGGGGCCAAAGGCGACACACAACAACAGGCGGTTTCGCGCATACACCAATTGGCCAGTGCTCAGTTAAGTGACTTCTGCCGTGAGGCCATTGCCGGGCGTTATCCACTATCCCGCCACAGCAAACGTGATATTACTCCTGATGATATGGCGCACATGTTTGCGCCAAACCAAGGGTTAATGGATCGCTTTTTTAATCAGTATCTGGTGGATAAGGTCAACACTCAGGGCAATGAATGGCGCTTTTTCCCCTGGGCGCTAGGCAGTACCAAGTCAGAAGATCAGTCGCTGCTAAAAACCTTCCGGCAAGCGCAGTTTGTCCGTGATGCATTCTTTAGTACCGCTTCTTCACAACCATCGTTCTCCCTGACCTTGCAACCTCTGCGCATGGATAACGACATCCTTACCCTATCACTGACACTCAACGATCAAAATGCCAGTTACAGCCACGGGCCGCTGACATCTTGGTACTTCACCTGGCCCGGCAGCAACAATGCCGGTAAAGCCAAACTGACCATGCTGCTGGCTAATGGCAAAACCAAATCACTGGAAACATCAGGGCCTTGGGCATTAAACCGGCTGATTGATACAGGAAAATGGTTTCAGGAGGATAACACTCATTATCGAATCACTTTCAATCTGGCAGGGCATCAGGCCACGCTGATACTCACCCCCGATAGCATACACAACCCGTTTGTTCTGCCGGAATTTACCTGTATCAAGCCATCATAAGGAAAACCTGATGAATATTGCATCTTTGCTCAACCCGATCAGCCAGGAACATCCCTGTGGAGAAGACTTGGAATACAGTGCCGAATTCATGCAACTGATTCAATTGGCAGAAGGAAAAACTGAACAGCAATTCGGTGACTTTATCATGCCAGCGCAGGAACCAGATTGGCGTCAGATAGAGAAAAGTGCCTTGGTTCTGCTGGCTCGCAGTAAGGATCTGCGCATTATCATCTTGCTAATGCAAGCCTGGTGCAATCAATACGGTTTGGCTGGATATGAACAGGGACTGCTGTTATTGGAACAGACGATCAACCGTTATTGGGAAACATTATGGCCAGCCGCAGAGCTAGATGGAGAGCCAGATCTGCTGATGCGTATTAACGCATTACAAGGACTCAGTGATGGTTTCGCGTTGGCTAAACAGGTACGCCTTTGCGAATTTGTCCAGCTGAGCGGGATCACCCTTACAGTAGCAGATGTGATGAAATGTCTGGATGGCAGTCATGCGGAAGACAACCCATTTCCCGGCGGGATCGATCTTCTGATCGCCGAATTACGAAAAAGCGCCGCACCGGTCATCAAGCAGATCCCACAAATTGCGGCCACCCTTCAATGTTTGTTTAACACATTGCGTGGTCATCTTGGCGATAGCGGACTGCCCGATATGCGCCGTCAGATGGCAACACTTAATCATCTGACACAACTTCTCGCCCCTGAAACCAGCGCGGTTGAGACGGTGGACAATACGGCATATCCCCTGCCAGAGAAGACGCCTCTACAACAAGAAATATCCCATGGCTGGCAGACATCCGGCATCCAAAACCGCGAACAGGCTCAACAGGCGCTGGAAGCGGTACGACAGTACTTTCTGCTACATGAATCCAGCCATCCGGCACCACTGATGATTGAAAGAATACAACGCCTGATGAGTCAGGATTTTATGAGCATTATGCGCAACCTTGCGCCAGAAGCTGTCGATCAACTTGAACACTTTTTTGGCCGTGAAAAGCATACATAACGAGGTCAGAAACGCAACAGAATATCAGGTAGTCCACCAGAAAGGCTGTTGTGCTTCGTTAATTACCCATAACCACTGATTTTCCCGATGGAGAATATTATGTCAGGATCAAATAGCGGGCAAAAATTTATCGCTCGTAACCGTGCTCCACGAGTACAAATTGAATATGACGTCGAACTATACGGTAGTGAACGTAAGGTTCAACTGCCTTTTGTCATGGGCGTCATGTCGGATTTAGCCGGAAAATCTGCTGATCAACTCCCTCCACTGGGTCAGCGCAAGTTTCTCGATATTGATGTCGATAACTTCGATGACCGAATGAAATCACTACGTCCAAGCGTGGCTTTTCCGGTGGACAATACCCTGAGCGGTGAAGGCAAAATGCAGGTAGCACTCACTTTTAACACTATGGATGATTTTCTGCCTGATTCGATAGCACGCCAGGTAGAACCCCTTAATCAACTCCTGGAAGCCCGTACTCAACTGGCCAATTTGCTGTCCTATATGGACGGCAAAAGTGGTGCCGAAGAGCTGATCGCCTCCATCCTGCAAAATCCTGAATTGCTGAAATCGTTAAGTACAGCACCGTTGAATAATACGGAATCCACAGACTCGGTAGCAGAACAAGATCAAGGAGGCACCAATGAGCCAGCCTGAAATCAATGCCGCTAGTGAAAACCAAACTCAAGCCACCCACTACAGTCAGGGAGAACTCAGTGCACTACTCAAGAAAGAGTTTCGCCCTAAAACAGATCAGGCGCATCTTGCTGTGGAAAATGCGGTTAAAACTCTGGCGCATCAAGCGTTGGAAAATAGCCTGACGTTATCGAGCGACACTTTCAGCACCATTCAAGCGCTGATTGCCGCTATTGACAACAAGCTCTCTCAACAGATCAACGAAATTCTCCATCATCCTGATTTTCAGGCTTTGGAAGGGGGATGGCGTGGTCTGCTCTATCTGGTGAACAACACAGAAACCAGCGAAATGCTGAAAATACGTGTTATGAGCGTTGAGAAGAAAGAATTAGGACGCACATTGAAACGCTATAAAGGAACAGCCTGGGATCAGAGTCCGATATTCAAACGGATTTATGAAGAAGAGTACGGCCAATTTGGCGGAGAGCCACTTGGTTGTCTGGTCGGTGATTACTATTTCGACCACAATCCGCAGGATGTTGAGTTACTGGGAGAGATGGCCCGTATCGCTGCCGCTGCCCATTGCCCTTTTATTAGCAGCGCCTCGCCCGGGGTAATGCAAATGGAAACCTGGCAAGAGCTGGCAAACCCACGCGATCTGAGCAAAATCTTCCTCAACACCGAGTACGCCTCCTGGCGTAGTTTGCGTGAATCAGAAGATGCTCGTTACATCGGCTTGGTCATGCCACGTTTTCTGGCTCGTTTACCTTACGGTATCAGTACCAATCCAGTTGAAGGTTTCGATTTCGAAGAAAAAACCGCCGGGGCCACTCACAGTAACTACGTATGGAGCAACGCAGCCTATGCCATGGCAGTCAATATCAATCGCTCATTTAAAGAATATGGCTGGTGTGCCTCCATCCGAGGTGTCGAGTCAGGCGGATCAGTAGATAAACTGATCTGCCATACCTTCCCAACAGATGATGGCGGTTTAGATATCAAATGCCCGACCGAAATCGCTATCAGTGACCGTCGCGAGGCTGAGCTGGCAAAAAACGGTTTTATCCCGTTGGTCTACCGTAAGAATTCTGATTTTGCCGCATTTATCGGTGCTCAATCACTGCAAAAACCGGCGGAATATATGGATGCAGATGCCACGGTAAATGCTAACCTGGCCGCTCGTTTACCTT
The DNA here is from genome assembly GCF_001280945.1 of Photorhabdus heterorhabditis. Taxonomy (NCBI): domain Bacteria; kingdom Pseudomonadati; phylum Pseudomonadota; class Gammaproteobacteria; order Enterobacterales; family Morganellaceae; genus Photorhabdus; species Photorhabdus heterorhabditis. The sequence continues at coordinate 18,015 of NZ_LJCS01000067.1, forward strand.
ATCTATTTGCCTGCTGTCGCTTCGCGCATTATCTGAAATGTATTGTGCGTGACAAAGTAGGATCGTTTCAGAGTCGTGATGACATTGAACGCTGGTTGAATAAATGGATTCTCAACTATGTTGACGGCGATCCCGCTAACTCATCACAACAGACCAAAGCGCGTAAACCGCTAGCAGCGGCGGAAGTACAAGTTAGCGAACAGGAAGATAACCCTGGCTACTATCAAGCCAAATTCTTCCTGCGTCCCCATTATCAACTGGAGGGATTAACAGTTTCCCTGCGGTTGGTATCAAAACTGCCCTCCCTGAAACAGAGTGGCAGTTAATCCTGAAAATCACTGAATGAAGGAATACGATGATGAACAACAGTATCTATCTGGATATCAAAGATGTTTCTGGTGAATGCAAAGACAGCAATCATCCCAATGGTATTGATGTGCATACCTTTAAATGGGAGTTGTCGCAACCAGTAGAAACAGGTAGTGGCGGCGGTGGCGGAAGTGGTCGCGCCAAAATTCACTCTCTGGTGGTCTATGCCCGTATGGATAAAGCAATGCCAACGTTAATGCAGAAATTAGCCCAAGGGGCTCATCTTCCAGAAGTGAAGTTAACCATGCGCAAAGCTGGAAACGAGCAACAAGAGTTCACCACTATTACGCTTGAAAGTGCATTACTTGACAGCATTGAACTCGTTGACTTTAACCGCGACATTCCACATCTGACAGAAGGCTCAACTGCTATTAAACCCGGTACTATTGGCGTCAAATACAGTTTCTCTCCGAATAAAGCCAAAGTGATTTATAAGGAACAAGATAACGAAGGAAAAAGTGGCGCTGAAGTGGAGTTTAAATGGAACACACAAACTAACCGCCCTGAATAACAAAATACTCACTGACAACTAAGTCAGTAAAAATAATAACCTTCCTCCTGAAATACGCTATGTTGGTTTCCGTCGGGATGCCGCACACTTTTTTCGTGGAGGAAGGTTAAATAATTATTCAAGATAATGAGCGAAGTTATTATGCAAATAACCATCATCAATACTCCAGCAGGCGACATAACAGCAAATAGCAGTCATATTTTTTATCCTCCCGGTGGCACTATCGGTACCAGCGAAGATAATCATTTTGTATTGCCAGATCCGAGTGGTTGTATTTCGGCATTACAAGCCAGTGTACATATTTCTGCCCAAGGAGCCTGCACTATTACTAATATTGGAACTGCTTTCATGATGATTAACAATATCCCATTAGCGCGTGGAGAAACCACCTCTCTACAAGAAAATAGCAAACTCCAGATTGGAGATTATTACCTGACGGTGGATAAAACGGAAACGACAAAATACCGTTCTGCCGAGCAGGAAATACCAGAAACTGATATTTCCGCAGCACTATGGGATGAATTCAATGAAACATTACCCCCAGAAAAAAATCCTACAGAGGATGAGCAACTGTCACTGGCAGATTTTATGCTACCGAAGCAAGGAACAGAGCCAGTGCTATCCCTTGACCAACTCGCTACCCGCCCCACCGATCCGATGCAACTCTTTACGGCCCAACGTCACAGTGCCAGCAGTCAGACGCTATTTCAGCAAAATACCCGCCTCTCTGTTACACCATTGCAACTATGGGAAGAACAGGTAAAACAACTCGATCCACTATGCATGTTCAAAAAAGAACCGACAGCCGCTACTGCCAACGACATGACCGCACCACAAACATACCCAATGTCAGACAGACACGAACAGGCAATGAAAGAAGCACTTTTCTATTGCCTTAACTCCATCATGAATCGTTTTGACCCATCCTACGACGAAAACAGTGTTCCCGCAGCACACTTCTGGCACATGAATGGCACGCAACACCGTAAGGCAAAATTGTGGGATAATTTCACTGAGCGTTACCAACAAACTACCGAAGATATACGTCAGCAATCATCGACATTATTCAATGCCTTTTTCCTCAGTGTTTATCAACAAAAATTGAACACTATTTTCGACAACAATAATGGAGAATAACACGGACAAAAAACTATTGGAATTACCCAATACTCTCCGAGATTGGGTGTTTCAATTAATTAAATAAGGCGGATTCGACTAATAAGTACAATTTTTCATCCAAGTAGCCCATAGAAACCGTGAGATAGGCTATAGAACCAATATTGTTCAAAAAGAAAACAAAAGGCATAGGTGTATCGGTCTTATGGAAAGCTATTTAGTTAGGCTGGGGACGTAATACCATTACGCGGAAATGGAACGTACTGGATTTGGAGTAAATAAAAAGCATTTACATCCTTATTACCACTTTTCAGCATTTAATATATCTCATTCCCCATTGTCAGGGTTAAAAAACGATCTATGATCACATTTTATACTATCCATTCAGACAGACAATTAATCACGCATTAGAATAGTTTGATAATGTCACTATCAAATTATTAATGATTATCTATGGGAAAATTACCGCTTTATCACCGAAGTCTGACAGGGCTTATTCTGCTAGCTATCTCCGCACTGGCACAGGCTTCAATGCCTGTCAGCCCGGCGGATCAAGACTCCATCACCCAACAACAAAAAGCCCTGTTGCAGCAAGCCCAACAGCAACGGGAAGCGCTGCGTCACAATATCACTTTATCCCCACCACCCGCTTTGACATCAGATCCCCCTAAATCAAGTTGCCACACCATTCAACGGATTGAATTGGCAGGGGCAGAAAGCCTGTCAAGGTCAGTCAAACAAAACCTGATTCACCCTTACTTATCTCATTGTTTAACTTTGCAGGATATTAATGGGCTGGTGCGTAAAGTATCGAATGCCTATATTGAACGGGGTTATGTCACTTCCCAGGCCGAACTCAAAGTACAGGATTTATCCTCAGGTACCCTCATTATTACTGTCAATGAAGGCAAAGTTGAGTCAATCAGTCTGGACGGTGAAATCCCCCTCTCGCTGAAAATGGCTTTCCCGAAAATAGTGGGTAAAACGCTTAATCTACGAGATATTGAACAAGGCATGGAACGTTTGAATCGCCTGCCTTCCCAACAAGTGACCATTGATATCCAGCCGAGCAAACAGCCCGGTTATTCCGCGGTTATCTTAAAACGAACATCGACGCATTTACCGGTCAGTGCCAGTTTAGGCGCAGATAACAGTGGTCAGAAAAGTACCGGCACCGGACAAATCAATGCCAATGTGAACCTGGATAATCCATTACATCTTGCTGACCAGTGGTCATTATCCGCCAGCCGTAACAGTGATTTCCGCAATAGTCATCAAAGCCGCAACCTCTCCGCCAATGTGACAGTGCCTTATGGTTACTGGTTGTTCAGTTATCAATATGCATGGAATGACTCTTTTCAAAATATCCCAACGGGTTCACAAACCTATCGCTACACCGGTGACAGCCAGACTCACCGGCTGGCAATAAACCGGAGCTTATATCGTGATGGCAAGCAGAAACTGGCATTGGATATAGGACTCACACGCCGTCGAACCACCAATTTACTGGCCGAAGAAACATTATCCATCAGCAGTCCAACACTCAGCACAATTAACCTTGGCGTTAATTACAGTACCGTACTGGCGGGTAGCTATATCACGTTTAACCCGATGGTAAACTGCGGTTTGCAGACGCTTGGTGCCACAAAAAACGATCCACGTTTCCCCGATGCGCCACGTAGTCAATTTCGCAAATTCAGTCTGAGTGCCAGCTATTTTATGCCGGTTACAGATTCCATTTATTACCTCTCATCGATTTACGGCCAGACCACGCCGGACAACCTTTACTCAAGTGAACGCCTGTCACTGGGGGGACAATATTCCGTCCGGGGATTTAAAGAACAATATCTCACCGGCAACTGTGGCGGATATTGGCGCAATGAGCTGAACTGGCGAGTTTCAGCACTTCCAGTTCTGGGCGAACTTGCCTTAACCGGAGCGCTGGATACTGGCTGGTTACAGAAAAAAACCGGACAAATCGACGGCGGTAACGTTACCGGCGCGGCTCTGGGCTTATCACTGACTCACCGTAGATTCAACCAGAACATCACTATTGGGAAGCCCCTCATTCACCCAGCTCACCTAAAACCGGATCACTGGGTCACTTATTGGTCAGCTTCACTCACTTTGTAACACTTACATTAGGAAAGGGATACGCAATGAGTAAACGCCACGACGCTGTGGTCAGAACCACGAGTTATCTTTTAATTTACCTGACGGCAATCCAGCCACTACACCCGGCGATTGCTGCGGGAATAACACCGGATAGCCCCCAAACACAGGTCCAAAATCAGGGCAATGTCCCGG
>NZ_LJCS01000068.1:0-21773 GCF_001280945.1 Photorhabdus heterorhabditis
ATAAACTAATAAACTAATAAACTAATAAACTAATAAACTAATAAACTAATAAACTAATAAACTAATAAACTAATAAACTAATAAACTAATAAACTAATATTTATTTCTGGTTGATATAATTTTTATCTGAATTGTTTTTTTAATGGCTCTGTTATATAACGTTTCAAAATATGATTACATATATACCCAATGGATTTCAAGTTGCAGCGCGGCGGCAAGAGAACGCATCCCCAGGAGCATAGATAACTATGTGACTGGGGTAAGTGAACGCAGTCAACAAAGCAGCAGCTTGAAGGATGAAGGGTATAAAACTATATGGGATGTTGTTGAGGATATTTATCTCTTATTTAAGGTTTTAATAATGATGCTTCATGAAATTAATTTTTATTCTATTGGCTTTTCGATGGTTTATTAAATAATTATAACTTCTGGAATAATGGAAAATTAGCTTTATAGTTTTTTATTTGATTTTTTAATTTTCATGAAATAGGAACGAAATTAATTGTTACTTGTAAATATATACCCAATAGATTTCAAATTGCAGCGCGGCGGCAAGTGAACGCAGCCAACAAAGCAGTAACTTGAAAGATGAAGGGTATAAAATTTTTCTTCCAATAGATTTATAATTTCGGTTTTAAACAGTTGTAGCGATCATCGTATTTTGGTCCTGTCGTGGTAAGGGAAGGGGGAAAAAAGCTTCGGTTTTTATCAGTGACAGATTGACTGTTTGTTATTCATTTGTATCAGGCAGTTTTTTTCAAACAATCAACGTGATGAAATTTTCAGCAAAAAGCTAGGAGCTAACAAGCTTCTGTAACCAATTAAAATCAATAAAGAATAGAAACTGGCTTGTCTATTAATGGCTTTAACCTGTATTGTGTAATCAGATTATAATCTGTATGTCTAGGTTGAATATAAGGTAGGAAAATGGACAACGTAAATAAGCCGTCATTTCAGAATGTGTTGGAGTTTGTGCGTATGTTTCGTCGTAAGAATAAGTTACAGCGCGAAATCGCAGACAATGAAAAGAAAATACGTGACAATCAGAAACGTGTTTTATTGCTTGATAACCTTAGTGAATACATCAAGCCGGGTATGTCAATTGAGGATATCCAGAACATTATTATGAATATGCGTAGTGACTATGAAGACCGTATAGATGATTACATCATTAAAAATGCGGATCTCTCCAAAGAGCGCCGTGAATTGTCCAAAAAGCTTAAGACAATAGGTGAGCTTAAGTAAATATCATTATACCCTTCATCTTTCAAGCTGCTGCTTTATTGGCTGCGCTCACTTGCCGCTGTCCTGCAACTTGAAATCTATTGGGTATAGATAACCACGCATTAATGCGTGGTTATTTTTATCGATTATGCAGTAGCCCAATCAGGCTTAAGTTCTGGATCAACCAAGGCATAAATCTGCTGATATGAAGATTCTTCTTCTGCTATTACTGCCAATTCATGTGCAACATCTTTGCGACTGACCACACCATGAATATCATTTTGATATCGCTGGCAATGGCCTGTTCCTGGTTTATCTGTTAATCCACCTGGGCGAATAATTGTATAATTTAGAGAACTGGTCTGAAGGTAGCTTTCTGCCATTGATTTACGTCTGACAGACTGACCAAATAATGATTTGGCTCTGGGTGACAGGGTTTTCCAGCTTTCACCACAACCTATTGATGTGACGAGTAACATACGTATTATTCCTGCTTTTTCAATAGCATCAATGATAGTCATATTACCTAGGAGATCTGAATCAACTCCACCAATAGTAGAAAATACAATTGCTTTTGAGCCTGCATTTTGCACCGCTTTTTCAACACTTTCTGCATCACAGGCATCGCCTTGTATCACTCTGACACCTAAGTTACTAAGCTCGCAAGCCTGTTGAGAATTGCGGATAAGTGCAATTACGGGGCGTTTTTGTTGCAATGCGATAGCGACTAAATGGCGTCCAATCCCATTACCTGCACCAAAAATAAGCCATGGTTTCATGAAGAGTGTTCTCCAGATTGAAAAGTAATTCATCAATAGGGTGATAACCGTTTAATTTAAACCTTATTGTAGATGGAATGAAATTGATGATAAGTATTTTGTGAGGAAAGTGGCAAAAAAATGGCTCCCGGAAAAAGAGCCATTTTGTTAAATTTTGCTAATGTTAAATAATGTTGTTATTCAAAAAATTGTGGCTTAGCCATCGGAGAAGTAGCTGAGTTAGTCGCTGAATGGCCTCCTGCTCCCCCTTTCCCTTCGAAATGGGAAAAAGGTCGTTGCCATTCACTGATAATAACAAGTTGTTCAATCATCTCTGGGGCTGGTGCTTTGGTCATTGGCGCGTAAGCGTAATGACTTTTAACTATAGCAACAGGTTGTTTAATTGTTTCAGCTTCACACTCTTTAACAACGGCCACTTCCGAAATTTCTTTAGGAACGACAATTTCTTTTATCTGAGGGTATTGTTCGAGTTCAGTAGTCACCGGTGTTATTGCAACAGGTTCAATAACTGATAGTTCTTGTTGTAATGATTTATTTTGCTGCAAGACAGCATCATTTTTTTCTGCAATGGCTGCTTCTGGTTTGATTTCATCCTGATAATCTTCTGGTACCTCTACTCTAGGTAAGTCAGTGATGATTTGTTTAGGTTCTGTCGTAACTATCATTGCAGGTGCTGTTTCTGTCACTATTATTGGCAGGGCCTCATGCGGTTGCTTAACGACTTGTTGTTCAGCTACAGAGGTTTCTTCAGGAGTTTCGCTGGAAATAGGAACCACCGGGTAGCGAACCCAAACTTTCCCAGAAGCCATTTCTGGTGATGCAACAGCCATAGATAATGGTACCGGTGATTGAGGCAGATTTCTCTCATCACGGTAACGGCGGCGGCGCTGACCACTCACACGGAGATGGCGAGGAGAGCGACGAGAGCGACGCGGCATAACATTGTCTTGTTGCTCTTTATTTTCCGTCGGTTGCTGTGGTTGAGCTGTTTCAGCCCGTATTTCAATTGGTGCTGGTAATTGTTCTTCCGTGATTACAGGCGCGGATAGGGAAGTGATGACAGCTGTAGTTTCTTTCACTTCATCTGTAATACGGATTTTTTGCTCAAGCTGACGGCGCTGACGGCGAGGAATAACCGGTAAGCATTCTTCAACCTCATTCTCATTTTCAGCAACTTCTGGTTTATTCGTTTCAAGCTGTTGCTGACGTTTTTCTTCCTGACGACGGCGTTGACGTTCTGCTCGTTGCTCACGACGTTGCTGTTGCTGAGTTTCATGAGCAGCGATATCTATGGTGTTGTTATCCTGAATGCTATTTTTCTGCTGAGTATTACGATTTTTCCGTTGTTCATCCCGATCACGGTTATTACGTTGCTCATCACGCAGGTTACTATCATCACGATCTTTACGTGAATGCTGACGGCGCTGGTTGCGTCGCTCGGAAGGGCGGCGGTTATCATGACCAGATGATTTGTTGTCTTTTCTCTGGACTGTTTTTTCTTCTTCTGCGCTGAACATTTTTTTCAAGGCAGTTAAGAAACGCTTTAAGAGACTAGGTTGTTCTATTTTAGTCTGAGCAGGACGGTTAGGCTTTTTCTCTTTTGCTTTATTTGATGGTTGTTGTGCCGGTGCATCGGTTGGCAAGGCAAAAGCAGAGATAGCTGGTTGCTCAGGACGTTTACGTTCAGGCTGGATATCTTCTTGCGGATTTACTGCGCCAGTTTCATGCAACTGAGGCAACAGATAACTTAAGGTAGAAACTTCTTCACCTTTACGCACGCGCAGAACAGAGAAGTGTGGGGTTTGCATTTGATCGTTAGGAACGATCACTACGCCAACATCTCCCTGACGGCGTTCGATTGCACTGACCGCCTGGCGTTTTTCGTTTAACAGGTATGACGCAATTTGTACCGGCACAATAGCATGTACTTGATGCGTGTTCTCTTTCAGTGCTTCTTCTTCAATCAGACGTAAGATGGACAATGATAGAGATTCGTTATCACGAATAGTGCCGGTGCCGCTACAACGCGGACAAACGTGATGACTGGATTCACCCAGAGATGGACTCAAACGCTGACGAGACATCTCTAGCAAGCCAAAGCGGGAAATACGACCAATTTGAATACGGGCACGATCCTGACGGACAGCATCACGTAGACGGTTTTCTACTTCGCGTTGATGGCGTACTGGTGTCATATCGATAAAGTCGATAACAATCAGGCCACCGAGGTCACGCAGGCGTAACTGACGAGCAATTTCATCGGCTGCTTCAAGGTTAGTGTTAAAAGCTGTCTCTTCAATATCGCCCCCGCGTGTTGCACGGGAAGAGTTAATATCAATCGCTGTTAATGCTTCTGTGGTATCGATAACTACAGCGCCACCTGATGGCAGGCGAACTTCACGTTGAAACGCAGATTCAATCTGTGATTCAATCTGATAATGGCTAAACAGAGGAACTTCACCACTGTACAGCTTAATTTTGCTGGTGAAATCCGGGCGGCCAAGTGCGGTGATATGTTGACGTGCCAGATCGAGAATCTTAGGATTGTCGATTAATATTTCACCAATGTCTGGTCGCAGATAGTCACGGAAAGCACGGACAATAACATTGCTTTCTTGATGGATTAAGAACGGAGCAGAGCGGCTTTCGGCGGCTTTTTTGATGGCTTCCCAGTGCTTGAGACGGAATGATAAATCCCACTGTAGTGCTTCTGCGGATTTACCGACGCCTGCGGTGCGGACAATCAGTCCCATTCCTTCTGGCACTTCTAAAGATGCCAAGGCTTCTTTCAGTTCTGTACGATCATCACCTTCGATACGGCGGGAAATACCGCCAGCGCGGGGATTGTTTGGCATCAGTACCAGATAACTACCCGCCAAACTGATAAAAGTGGTTAATGCTGCGCCTTTGTTACCACGCTCTTCTTTATCGACTTGAACAATAACTTCCTGGCCTTCCCTCAAAACATCTTTGATATTAGGGCGACCGTGGGGATGGTAGTTATTAGGAAAGTATTCGCGGGCTATTTCTTTGATAGGAAGGAAACCATGCCTTTCAGCACCATAATCAACAAAAGCGGCTTCCAGGCTAGGTTCAATTCGGGTGATTTTACCTTTGTAGATATTTGCTTTTTTTTGCTCATGTCCTGGGCTTTCGATATCCAAATCATAAAGGCGTTGCCCGTCAACCAGAGCAACACGCAACTCTTCTTGTTGAGTTGCGTTGATTAGCATTCTTTTCATTGTAACTTACTCATTATTTTTACATTAGTTATAGAGCTACGGGCAAATATAGATGAGCTACTAGTAACCGATGGTCTCGTGTCTTTTACAAATCCGCCAACCTCCCGGTTGTCGTTTGTATAGAGACGCATATTTTCGGTGAGCCTGAATTTTCACTTAAAAAACAGCGCTCTTTCCCAGGAATAATCTGCAAATATAAATGAAGCGGATTTGGTCCAATCCCAGTAAGCTGCTACCCGTAGCCCGCTAATTATTTGATTCCCCAGTACGTCTTACGCCATTGCTGCGCTTTTGTGCAATCAAATAAAGAACAAACATTTAACTTCGCCATTCAGAATTAAAAAAACTGACGGTACCTGCGCATTATTCCATTGCTGTTGGGGTGATAGCAAGGTGACTTTATGCCTTTAAGAGCTTTTTCTGATGAAATATGAATAAATAGTTAATATTTGGTCTTTGTCTTAAACAGGGAAAGGTCACTGGCGGAAAGTATGTGTGATTTTTACTCATATTTAAAAATGAGTAGCACTCCGCTTGAGTGATAATTAGAATCGCTGTCATGAAAACGAATAATCAAATTGTACAATTTGTCACTATAGATGACGATGAGGCTGGACAACGCGTTGATAACTTTTTATTAGCGCGTTTGAAGGGTGTTCCTAAAAGCATGATTTACCGGATTGTGCGTAAAGGAGAAGTTCGGGTAAACAAAGGCAGGGTAAAACCCGAGTATAAATTGTCTGCGGGAGATGTGGTTAGAATTCCACCTGTTCGGGTCGCAGAACGGCAAGAGGTATCGGTTTCAGCTAAACTGCATAAAGTCGCGGCACTGGATGACTGTATCTTATATGAAGATGACTATATTCTGGTGATTAATAAGCCTTCAGGTACCGCTGTGCATGGAGGCAGTGGTTTAAGTTTTGGCGTTATTGAAGGGTTGCGGGTTCTACGTCCAGAGGCAAAATTCCTTGAACTAGTGCACCGTTTGGATCGTGATACGTCTGGAATTTTATTAATTGCGAAAAAACGCTCAGCTCTACGGGCCTTGCATGAGCAATTACGGCTCAAACAGATGCAGAAAGATTATTTGGCTTTGGTACGGGGACAATGGCAATCACATTGCAAGGCTGTCCAAGCACCATTGTTGAAAAATATCTTGCAAAGTGGTGAACGGATTGTGAAGGTGAATGGCGAAGGTAAGCCTTCTGAAACACGCTTTAAAGTAGAAGAACGCTTTACCAATGCAACGCTAATGAGAGCCAGCCCAGTAACGGGCCGGACTCATCAAATTCGTGTTCATGCTCAATATGCCGGTCATCCGATTGCTTTTGATGATCGTTATGGCGATAAGGCTTTTGATTCGCAGCTATCAGATACGGGCCTTAATCGTTTATTTTTACATGCTAGTGCGTTGAAATTTACTCATCCATCGACAGGGGAGACATTACGTCTTGAAGCACCGATGGATGGACAATTACACGATTGCATAAAAATGTTGCGTCAAGATACTGTACGTAATTAACGTGTAGCCGTCAGTGGGTTTATCCCCTGACGGATTAATAATTCCGTCAATGTAATTAATGGTAAGCCGATCAGCGTATTCGGATCTTTCCCTTCAAGCCGTTCAAATAAAGTGACTCCTAATCCTTCGCTTTTAAAGCTTCCAGCACAATTAAGCGGTTCTTCTGCTTTCAAATAAGCCCAGATTTCATCATGAGTTAGCTCTCTGAAATGAACATTGAATAATTCACAACGGGTATCTATTTCCCCTGTTTTACTATTAAAGAGAGAAATACCGGTATAAAAGGTGACGCAATGACCACTCGCTTGCTGTAATTGTTTAAAGGCATTTTCGAAACTATGTGGTTTGCCAGTAATCTTGTCGTTAATAACACAAACTTGATCAGAACCAATAATTAAATGTTGAGAATATTTTGCTTGTAATGACTGTGCCTTAGCTTGTGCCAGACGCATAACGAGTTGTTCAGCGTTTTCATTAATTTGAGGTGTTTCATTAGCCTCTGGAGCCGCGCATATAAAGGTCAGACGGAGTTTTTCCATTAACATGCGGCGATAAACTGATGTGGAAGCTAAAATGATTTGTGTCATAATTTTTCCAAAATACATGGCGAAATAATTGTAGGCATTTTAAACTAAGCAATGCTTAATAAGCGAATATTTGGCGGAAAGGTGCAGATGTGTGGCCTTTTTCTTTGACTATATCTCATTACAAAGATAATATGCGCGCCTTATGCAAAAGGTAAAATTACCCCTGACCATTGATGCGCTTCGCGCAGCTCAGAAACGATTAGACTACACAGGTAGTTATTCACCTGAGCAAGTTTTGCGTATCGCGGAATCTGTGGTTAGCGTGGACAAAGATGTAGACAGCGTTTTATCGTTTCAGATAGATAATCAACGTCTGGCAGCTGTACGGGGGCATTCCGATGTGGATGTCACGCTTCAGTGTCAGCGTTGTGGCGGTAATTTCAGTCATCACGTTCACATAACATATTGTTTTAGCCCGGTCGTCAATGATGAACAGGCTGAAGCATTACCGGAAGAGTATGAGCCAATTGGCGTTGACGAATTTGGCGAAATAGATTTGCTGGCGATGATTGAAGATGAAATAATTCTTTCTCTGCCGGTGGTTCCGGTACATGATTCTGAACACTGTGAAGTGTCCGACGCGGACATGGTATTTGGTGAATTACCTCCAGAGGCTGAAAAACCAAACCCATTTGCCGTATTAGCCAGCTTAAAGAAAAGTACTTAAGGAGTAAGGTCAATGGCCGTACAACAGAATAAACCAACTCGTTCTAAACGTGGTATGCGTCGTTCTCATGATGCACTGACTGCACCATTATTATCTGTAGACAAAACTTCTGGTGAAACTCACCTGCGTCACCATGTGACTGCTGATGGTTACTACCGTGGCCGCAAGGTCATCAACAAATAATCTCCGCTAGTCATTAGCAAGTTGATACCTTGACTAATCTGACTTTAGCGTTAGATGCCATGAGCGGGGACTTTGGTCCTCGCGTTACAGTGCCTGCTGCATTGCAGGCACTGGCATCTAATCCTAAACTTAAATTATTGTTGGTCGGACTCCCCGATATCATTTCTCCTTTGCTTGTAAATATCGATGCTGAACTGCTCAGTCGCTTACAAGTGGTACCTGCTGAACAGGTTGTGGCTAATGATGCTAAACCGTCGCAGGCAATTCGAGCCAGCCGCGGAACATCAATGCGAGTTGCACTGGATTTAGTCAAATCTGGTGAAGCGAGGGCGTGTGTCAGTGCAGGAAATACCGGAGTATTGATGGGGTTGTCCAAATTGATGCTAAAATCTATTGATGGCATAGAAAGACCTGCTTTGATGACAGTATTGCCAAACTTGGAACAGCAAAAAACTGTGGTACTGGATCTGGGTGCCAATGTTAATTGCAATAGCCGTATGTTGGTGCAATTCGCCATTATGGGTTCAGTGATGGCAGAGGAAGTCGTCGGTATGGTTAATCCTCGGGTAGCATTACTAAATATTGGTACAGAAGAGAGTAAAGGGCTTGATAATATCCGCGAAGCCGCCACTATTTTAAAAAACATTCCAACAATGAATTACATTGGTTACCTAGAAGGCGATCAATTGTTAACAGGCAAAACGGATGTGTTGGTGTGTGACGGCTTCGCAGGTAACGTAACGTTGAAAACGATGGAAGGGGCGATCAGAGTTATTTTGTCCCTGCTTAAATCATCGGATGGGCAAAAGAGACGATTCTCCTGGTTGTTGAAAATAGTCAAGAAGTGGTTGCAAAAACGGATGACAAAACGCTTCGGTCACCTGAACCCTGACCAATACAATGGCGCATGTCTGTTAGGATTATATGGAATAGTAATCAAAAGCCATGGGGCGGCTAATGAACATGCGTTTAAAGCCGCAATCGAACAGGCTGTTCAGGCCGTTGAAAGGCAGGTTCCTGATAGAATTGCTGCACGCCTGGAAACAGCATTACCCAAGAGTGACTGAACATACATGTATACAAAAATTTTAGGTACAGGTAGTTATTTGCCTGCGCAAGTGCGCACTAATGCTGATTTAGAAAAAATGGTGGATACCTCTGACGAATGGATTGTTACCCGTACAGGTGTCCGTGAACGCCGTATTGCTACTGATGATGAAACTGTTGCAATTATGGGTTTTAGGGCTGCGGAAAAAGCGATTGAAATGTCTGGCATTGATAAAAATCAGATTGATTTAATCATTGTGGCGACGGCTTCATCCAGTCATGCTTTCCCAAGTTCTGCGTGCCAAATTCAGCACATGTTGGGTACCCAAAATTCAGCTGCTTTTGATATTTCTGCGGCTTGTTCTGGTTTTGCTTATGCACTGAGTATTGCTGATAAGTTCATTAAAACCGGTGCTGCAAAACATGCGTTGGTTATCGGCTCTGATTCTATTACCAGAACGCTTAATCCAGAAGATCGCGGAACCCTTATCCTGTTTGGTGATGGAGCGGGTGCGATGGTAGTCGGTGCTTCTGATGAGCCAGGGATTCTTTCAACTCACCTTCATGCAAACGGTAGCTATGGTGAATTGTTAGTGTTGCCTTATCAGGATCGCCAGGATCGGAAAGAACCAGCGTATGCCAGTATGATTGGTAATGAAGTATTTAAAATTGCAGTCCGTGAGTTGGCTAATTTGGTTGATGAGACATTAGAAGCTAATAATTTATCGCATAGTGCGCTGGATTGGCTGGTACCTCATCAGGCCAATTTGCGTATTATCGTAGCGACAGCTAAAAAGTTACATATGACTATGGATAAAGTGGTGGTGACGTTGGATCGTCATGGTAATACTTCCGCGGCATCGGTACCTACTGCATTTGATGAAGCGGTGCGTGATGGCCGGATTAAACGTGGTCAGTTAATTTTGCTTGAAGCTTTTGGTGGTGGTCTTACCTGGGGCTCAGCACTGATACGTTTTTAATTTGACAGGAAAATGAACATGTCTGAATTTGCAATGGTATTTCCTGGCCAAGGTTCTCAATCCCTTGGTATGTTGGCCGATTTGGCCGCAGAGTTCCCGGTTGTGGAACACACTTTTGCTGAAGCAGCTGGTGTGCTGGGATATGATCTTTGGGCACTGGTTCAACAGGGTCCGGCAGAAGAACTGAATAAAACATGGCAAACCCAACCCGCGTTACTGGCAGCTTCAGTTGCTATTTGGCGGGTTTGGCAGGAAAAAGGTGGAAAAGCACCAGCACTAATGGCAGGACATAGCCTGGGTGAATATTCTGCACTGGTTTGCGCAGGTGTCATTGATTTCAAACAAGCGATTAAACTTGTTGAACTGCGTGGCAAATTGATGCAAGAAGCTGTACCTGAAGGCACTGGTGCAATGTATGCAATTATTGGCTTGGATAATGAGTCTATTGACAGAGCCTGTAAAGAAGCAGCTCAGGGGCAAATTGTTTCCCCTGTTAACTTTAACTCACCTGGTCAGGTTGTTATTGCGGGTGAGAAAGAGGCTGTAGAACGTGCTGGCGTTGCATGCAAAGTTGCAGGCGCAAAACGTGCACTGCCTTTGGCAGTTAGTGCGCCGTCCCATTGTGCACTGATGAAACCAGCCGCAGATAAGTTGGCAGTTGTTTTGGACGGAATTGAATTCAGTCATCCTCAGTTCCCAGTGGTAAACAATGTTGATGTGAAAATAGAACAATCTGCTGAAGCTATCCGTGATGCACTGGTACGACAACTCTATAATCCTGTTCGTTGGACAGAAACAGTTGAATTTATTGCTGGACAGAGTGTCGGACAGCTATTAGAAATAGGGCCAGGTAAGGTTTTGACAGGTTTAACTAAAAGAATTGTCGATACTTTAAGCGCAGCAGCGGTTAATGACACAATTTCATTAGCAACCGCATTGGAAAATAATTGAGGATAACATGAGATTAGATGGAAAAATTGCACTGGTAACAGGCGCCAGCCGTGGAATCGGACGTGCAGTTGCTGAGTTATTCACTGAACGTGGAGCCTGTGTTATTGGTACAGCAACGAGTGAAAAAGGTGCTGAGGTCATCAGTGCTTACCTTGGTGAAAAAGGTAAGGGGTTTGTACTGAATGTTACTGATCTGGAATCTATTGAACAGGTTATGTCTACCATTCGTACAGAGTTTGGTGAAATTGACATATTAGTCAATAATGCAGGTATTACTTGTGATAACTTGGTGATGCGCATAAGAGATGATGAGTGGCAAAATGTTATTGACACTAATCTTTCTTCCGTTTTCCGCATGTCAAAAGCGGCAATGCGTCCTATGATAAAAAAACGTTACGGTCGTATCATTTCTATCGGTTCTGTTGTTGGATCAGTCGGTAACCCTGGTCAAGCGAGTTATGCGGCGGCGAAAGCCGGGCTTATTGGTTTCAGTAAAACATTGGCTCGTGAAGTTGCTTCCCGTGGTATCACGGTCAACGTTGTCGCGCCAGGGTTTATCGAAACTGATATGCTCAGAGCATTACCAGATGAGCAGCTGGAAAGTTTTTCGAAGGACATACCAGTTAAGCGGTTTGGGGATGTGAAAGAAGTTGCCAGTGCTGTGGCTTTCTTAGCTTCTGATGAAGCGGCCTACATCACAGGTGAAACAATACATGTTAATGGCGGCATGTATATGAGCTAAAAAATGAGCGAACCAGTTGCATTTTTTGTGTTAAATAACGCAAAATAGAGCAAGATTGTGGTTCGACCAGCCGGGATTTGGTTGCATCTTTTCCTGTATTTTATAAACTACGAAAACCATCGCGAAAGCGAATTTTGATAGGAAATTTAATAGCATGAGCACTATTGAAGAACGCGTTAAAAAAATCATCGTTGAACAACTTGGTGTTAAAGAGGAAGAAGTTGTTAATTCAGCTTCTTTTGTTGATGACTTGGGCGCTGATTCTCTTGACACAGTTGAACTGGTAATGGCTCTGGAAGAAGAGTTTGATATTGAGATTCCAGACGAAGAAGCAGAAAAAATCACGACAGTTCAGGCAGCTATTGATTACGTCCAGAACGAAAGCAAATAAGTGAACACACCTAGGCGGTCACTCGACCGCCTATGTTTCTGTCCTAAATTCTATTTCCCTCCCTGGAGGATAAGCGTGTCTAAGCGTCGAGTAGTGGTGACCGGACTAGGCATGTTATCTCCTGTCGGTATTACAGCTGAATCTTCTTGGAAAGCTGTTTGTGCCGGACAGAGTGGTATCAGCCTGATTGATCATTTTGACACCAGTCACCATGCAACTAAATTTGCTGGCCTGGTTAAAGATTTTAATCATGAAGATTTTAATATTTCGCGCAAAGATGCACGAAAGATGGATGATTTCATTCAATATGGTATTGCAGCAGGTGTGCAAGCCATTGAAGATTCTGGAATCGAAGTAACAGAAGCCAATGCTAGTCGTTTTGGTGCTGCTATTGGTTCTGGTATTGGTGGTTTGGGTCTTATTGAGGAAAATCATGGAGCATTGGTGGCTAATGGTCCCCGTAAGATCAGTCCATTCTTTGTACCTTCCACAATTGTAAATATGGTGGCAGGTCATCTGAGTATTATTTACGGTTTACGTGGTCCAAGTATTTCTATCGCTACAGCGTGTACGTCAGGTGTGCATAATATCGGTCATGCAGCTCGTATTATTGCTTACAATGATGCTGATATCATGTTGGCAGGGGGTGCAGAAAAAGCTAGCACCCCTCTGGGTGTTGGTGGATTTGGTGCTGCCCGTGCTTTGTCTACCCGTAATGATGCTCCTCAGAGTGCAAGCCGCCCGTGGGATAAAGGCCGTGATGGTTTTGTTCTGGGGGATGGTGCAGGTATCCTGGTACTGGAAGAGTACGAGCATGCGAAGAAACGCGGCGCGAAAATTTATGCGGAAATCGTTGGGTTTGGCATGAGTAGTGATGCCTACCATATGACATCACCACCAGAAAATGGTGCTGGTGCTGCGTTGGCGATGGAAAATGCGCTAAAAGATGCTGGCATCACCACTGAACAAGTGGGATATATCAATGCACATGGCACTTCAACGCCTGCCGGTGACTTAGCGGAAGCCCATGCAGTTGAAGCAGTATTTGGTGAAGGTACTGATGTTTTAGTCAGTTCAACCAAATCAATGACGGGTCATTTACTGGGTGCAGCTGGTGCTGTGGAATCTATTTTCACAATTTTGGCACTGCGTGATCAGATTGTTCCGCCAACTATCAACCTGGAAAACCAGGATGAGAATTGCCGTCTGGATTTTGTTCCTAACAAATCCCGTAAGGTAGAAGGTATGGAATATGCACTGTGTAACTCTTTCGGCTTTGGTGGTACGAACGGTTCACTGATTTTCCGTAAGATCTATACCCAATAGATTTCAAGATGGATCGCGACGGCAAGGGAGCGAATCCCCGGGAGCATAGAGAACTATGTCATAGAGAACTCTGTGACCGGGGTGAGTGAGTGCGGCCAACAAAGAGGCAACTTGAAAGATAACAGGTATAAACTTTATTAACAAGCAAAGCTTGATATTACAAATACATGCTACTGAGAGCCACCTTTTCAGTATGATTTTGTAAATAGTTTAAGGCGCCAGAATAAAAAGCTCCAATAGTTGATCGTTATTGGAGCTTTTTTATGACAATTTCTGCGAGCATTTTTGCACTCATATCAGCTATATACTATGATACCGCTTCTTGATAAGTTGGTTGAAATGCCTTTTTGAGTAATTAAGAACAAAATCATATGCATTGGATTAATGGAGAGCTGTGTGACTACTTACCTGTGAATGATCGTTCAATTCAATTCGGTGATGGTTGTTTCACAACAGTAAGAATAGAGCAAGGACAAGCCGCTTTTTTGCCATTGCATATTAAAAGATTACAAAAAGGTGTTGAAAAGTTATCTCTTCCGCAACTTAATTGGCAACAGCTTGAAAGCCATATAAAGCAGATCGCTTCCACTTCTGAACAAGGCGTACTCAAGATTATCCTCTCCCGTGGAACTGGGGGACGTGGTTACAGCGTTCAAGGACTTACACAACCAAATCAGATCTTGTCTCTCAGTCCTTACCCCGAACACTATCTGAGGCTGCGTGAAAAAGGTCTTTCTTTAGTACTTAGTCCAATACCTATAGGGATAAACCCCTATCTTGCTGGAATTAAACATCTTAACCGATTGGAACAAGTATTGATTAAATCATTTATCGAAAAATTAAATGCCGATGAAGCTTTGGTACTTGATACAAATGGTTTATTGGTCGAGTGTTGTACTGCAAACATTTTCTGGCGCAAAGGGAAGGATGTGTATACTCCTGACTTGCAGAGCTGTGGCGTTGAAGGCGTGATGCGGGAAAGAATAATGCAGTTACTATCAGAAAGTGACTATTACCTTTCCTGTATAAACCATTACCCTGAGACATTGGCTTGTGCAGACGAGGTGATAGTCTGTAATTCGTTAATGCCGGTGATACCTGTCAACGAAATTCAGGTACATGAAAATCGGCCTGCATGGAAATATCAGTCAAGGGAGCTGTATGAATATTTGCTTCCTGAATGTTTGAAGTTGTAATTCATTCTGTGTTTAAGTGATTAATCGATGAAACGGAAAAAACGCCTTTTTACCCTATTGGTTCTGATTGTCATTGTGGTAGTGATATTGTTCTATGCGGGCTATAAAAAAGTTGAAAAATTTGCAGATCAAACACTGGCAATTAAACAAGATCTGATATTTACACTGCCAGCCGGCATTGGTCGCAATAGTTTGGAAACATTACTGGTTCAGGATGGTCTGATTGAAGACAGCCATATTTTCCCTTGGTTATTAAGGCTGGAGCCAAAACTTGCCGAGTTTAAAGCGGGCACTTACCAGTTGACACGAGAAATGACTTTGCGAGAAATGTTGCAATTATTCTCCAGTGGTAAAGAGGCACAATTCACGGTCCGTTTTGTTGAAGGCAGCCGTTTGTCTGATTGGTGGAAAATACTACAACAATCTGAGTATATTAAGCATGAATTGGATGATAAAAATGCTCAGGAATTAGCTAAGATTATGGGTATCAAGGACACAGATACCTTAGAAGGATGGCTCTATCCTGATACTTATCTCTACACGGCGGGTACAAGCGATATAGCGTTACTGAAACGGGCATACCGACAGATGAAAATGACGCTTGAAGAGGAATGGAAAGAACGAGCTAAAGATCTACCTTATAAAAATGCTTATGAAATGTTGATCATGGCGTCGATCATTGAGAAAGAGACAAGTGTTGAAGCAGAGCGGACAAAAGTGGCTTCTGTATTTATTAATCGCTTGCGAATAAATATGCGGCTACAAACTGATCCGACGGTGATCTACGGTTTAGGTGAAAAATATAGAGGTACTATTTTTCGCAAAGATTTAACCACATTGACACCATACAATACTTATATGATTAATGGCTTGCCACCAACACCCATTGCCATGCCCGGTCTGGCTTCAATAAAAGCCGCCGCGCATCCGGCAAAAACCGAATTTCTCTATTTTGTGGCGGATGGTAAAGGTGGTCATACTTTTACGACCAATCTGGCTGCACATAACAGGGCGGTGAATATTTACCGTCAGGGACTAAGACAAGGCAAATGAACAGCAAATTTATTGTTATTGAAGGGCTGGAAGGTGCCGGAAAAACCTCAGCGATGAAAACGGTCGTTGAAATATTGAAGCAGCATGGTATTCAGGATTTAGTTTTCACCCGTGAACCGGGAGGAACACCGTTGGCAGAAAGATTGCGTGAGTTGATTAAGCAAGGTATTGAAGGTGAACTTCTGACTGATAAAGCAGAGGTGTTGATGCTATATGCAGCCAGGGTTCAGTTGGTTGAAAATGTAATTAAACCTGCTTTAGCTCGTGGTTCATGGGTTGTCGGTGATCGTCATGATCTCTCTTCTCAGGCTTATCAAGGAGGAGGGCGTGGTATTGATAAAAACTTGATGACTTCGCTGCGTGATGCTGTCCTTGGTAGTTTTCGCCCTGATCTGACTATTTATCTTGACCTTCCTCCTAAAGTTGGTTTGTTACGTGCCTGTCAGCGTGGGGAATTAGACAGAATTGAAAAGGAATCGATGGATTTCTTTGATCGCACTCGTAGTTGTTATTTGGAATTTGCGGCACAGGATAAGAGTATTGTGACAGTTGATGCTTCCCAACCAATAGAGCGGGTACAAGCGGATATTTGCCAAGTACTTGAGCAATGGTTGAAACAGCAGGAAAATTGCTGATGAACTGGTATCCATGGCTTAATCAGGCATATCGTCAGTTGGTAGAATCTCATCAACAAGGACGTGGTCATCATGCTTTATTGCTTCATGCTAATGCAGGATCAGGGGCTGATGTATTGATATACGGATTAAGCCGCTGGTTGATGTGTCAGAATAAACAGGAAATGAAAAGCTGTGGAGAGTGCCATAGTTGCCGTCTGATGATGGCAGAAACCCACCCAGATTGGCATATTTTGTCACCGGAAAAGGGTAAAACCAGTATCGGTGTTGAGGTGATACGCCAGGTTACGGAAACGCTCTATCGCCGTTCCCAGCAAGGTGGGGTAAAAATTGTTTGGTTACCTTCAGCGGAAGGTTTGACAGACGCGGCGGCTAATGCATTATTGAAGACACTGGAAGAACCGCCGGAATATACCTATTTTTTGTTGGAATGCCAGCAGCCAGTCAGCCTTCTGGCAACTTTACGTAGCCGTTGTTTTTATTATTTTTTACCTGTACCCAAGGTGGAGAGCAGTCTTTATTGGTTACAAAAACAGTTACCCTCAATTTCTTCGAACGATGCAATGACGGCTTTGAAACTGTCTCAAGGCGCTCCTGTTGCGGCAGAGCAATTACTGCAACCGGAGCAATGGCAGGTGCGGAGGCAGTTTTGTCAGGCTATTGAACAGGCGTTGGATAAACGTGATGCTTTGTCACTTTTACCCCAATTAAATCACGAAAATGCGCCGCAACGTCTTCATTGGCTCATCAGCTTGTTACTTGATGCGGTCAAGTGGCAGCAGCAGTCCCCAAATTATTGCATCAATCAGGATCAACAAACGCTGATTTATCAATTGAGTTCCATGCATACTACAATTGTTTTACTACAAAGCGTTAATGACTGGACATATTGTCGTCATCAGCTACTTTCAGTAGTGGGCGTAAATTGGGAGCTGTTACTGACAGAGCAATTGCTTAATTGGGAAAAACAGTTTAATTCATAACCCTGAAATTTTTTTGTATACGAGTTTAATATGTTGTTAGTTGATTCACATTGTCATCTCGATTGCCTTGATTATGAAAAGCTACATAAAAATGTAGATGACGTTGTCGCAAAAGCGGCAGATCGGGAGGTAAAATTTATGCTGGCAGTAGCGACGACGCTACCCGGTTTCCGGCAAATGAAAACTTTAATTGGTGAGCGGGAAAATATCGTTTTTTCCTGTGGTATTCATCCACTTAATTTAGATGAAGGCTATGATTTTGATGAGTTGGCACATTTAGCTGCCGGCAATGAAGTTGTTGCTCTGGGTGAAACTGGGCTGGATTACTATTATCAACAGGATAACGCTGAACTACAGCGAACTTCATTTCGTGAACATATCCGTATTGGCCGCAGACTTAATAAGCCTGTTATCGTTCATACCCGCAGTGCTCGTGATGATACCTTGAGGGTATTGCGTGAAGAGCAGGCACAAGAATGTGGTGGTGTTTTACATTGTTTTACCGAAGATAAAGATACCGCCAGAGAATTACTGGATTTAGGCTTCTATATTTCATTCTCTGGTATTGTGACTTTCCGTAATGCAGAGCAAATTCGTGAAGCGGCAAGATATGTACCGTTGGATCGTATTCTGATTGAAACTGATTCCCCTTATCTTGCACCCGTGCCACATCGTGGCAAAGAAAATCAGCCTGCATACGTGCGTGATGTAGCGGAATATATGGCTGTACTCAAAGGCGTAAGTATTGAAGAAATGGCTAAAGTTACCACGCAGAATTTCTGTGATCTATTTCATGTTGAAGTATACAAAAACTGATTTATTAGCTTGAATTTGTGGTTTATAAGCATTCATATCTCTCTGTATTATTTGGATAAAAGGAAAATGTGATGGCAGAAGAAACTATTTTCAGTAAAATTATTCGTCGTGAAATACCTTCTGATATTATTTATCAGGACGACTTGGTAACGGCATTCCGTGATATTTCTCCGCAGGCACCGATTCATATTCTAATTGTTCCAAACGTTTTGATCCCAACGGTAAACGATGTGAAACCAGAGCATGAATTAGCGTTGGGGCGAATAATGACGGTTGCTGCAAAAATTGCTGAACAAGAAGGTATTGCGGAAGATGGATATCGTTTGATTATGAACTGTAACCGTCATGCAGGGCAGGTAGTATATCATATCCACATGCATCTGGTTGGTGGTTGCCATTTAGGGCCACTACTGGAGAAGTAAACGTGAAGCATCCCCAGGAGCATAGATAACGATGTGACTGGGGTAAGAGAAAGCAGCCAACAAAGAGGCAACTTGAAAGGTGACGGATATAGGCAGATATTCGGAGAGAATACGGGTTTCAGGATCACTCCGGGTATCTTGATTTTTTAAATAAATGCTCCGACTTTGTTACTGGGTTGAACTGATAGTCAATTGCTAGTGTCACAGCAGGAACTTATCTATTTTTTAAAACTCTGTAATTGGAATAGGTTGATGAAAAGAATTATTTTTGTAGCATTATCGGTCATGTTGTTGGCTGGTTGTCCATCCTTGCCACCACAGCAGCCTGAGCCTCCAGCTCCGGTTATACCTGTGCCGCCACCAGAACCGATATCACCACCTGATAAGGTTCCAGAGCCACCTAAAATGCGTATAACTGACTGGGAAGGTAGTGTGCAGCCATTAGTAGAACAAATGGTTAAGACTCATGGGTTGGGAAACGGGAAGTTACTGTTAATTGATACGGTAAAGAATAATACCAATGGGGTGTTGCAAGCCATGCAAGCAACAGATGCTTTGCGTCAAGTCATTAGTAGCAAAAATGTTTTTGAATTAGTTTCCCAAAATCAGGTGCAGAGTGCTCGTCAATCTTTGGGTTTAACTGAAGAAGATAGCTTGGGATTGCGCAGCAAAGCGATTGGCTTGGCTCGCTACTTGAATGCGGATTATGTTCTCTATTCTATCGTTTCAGGTAACACTGATAAA
This sequence comes from Photorhabdus heterorhabditis, assembly GCF_001280945.1. NCBI lineage: Bacteria > Pseudomonadati > Pseudomonadota > Gammaproteobacteria > Enterobacterales > Morganellaceae > Photorhabdus > Photorhabdus heterorhabditis. The sequence goes on from NZ_LJCS01000068.1 coordinate 19,491, forward strand.
CGTGACATCGTCATGCAACTGATGTCGGTACAGACTGGTGAGATTCTCTGGTCAGGGTTCAGTGACGTTAAGTAATTATGATCGTTTGTTGGAGGCAGTGTGTAGACAATGGCCTCATACAATAGCAAGTGATTGGAAGATAAGACCGCTAAGCGGTCTGACACATGAAAGCTATTACGTGACTCATGGTGAATATCATGTTGTCGGTCGCAGGCAGTGGCAGCAAGGGAGTCAGCTCGGTGTTAATCGTCAGCGTGAGCATGCTATTCTGCTCCATCTCAGCCAGACAGAAATTGCTCCGCAAGTGATTGCCATGGATCGCCACTGGTTGTTATTAGAATGGTTGCCTGGCCATGTTATTGGACAAGATGAGTTTTCTCAGCCTGATTTTTTGCAAAAACTGGCGGCACTATTGGTCACTTTGCATCATCAGCCGCTGTTCGGTTATCCGCTTCAACTACGGCATCAGTTAGAAAGCCAGTGGTTGCAAATCGATAAAGCTCGTCTTACTCCGGGCTGGTTGCGGCTACATAAATATTTTATCTCCTCTCCAACGCCTTCAATACTGAAACTGTCACCGGTTCATATGGATGTTCATTGCGGTAATTTAATCAATACGCATCAGGGATTGAAACTCATTGACTGGGAATATGCAGCGGATACAGATATTGGGTTTGCATTAGCGACATTGTTTCGGACTAATCATTGGGATGAACCGCAGCAACAGATGTTTTTGAACTATTATTGTGGTCAACCATCAGGATATCTGGATCGAACGTTATTGGAGAGTCAGATTAAACGTTGGCAACCTTGGGTTGATTATATGATTTTAATGTGGTTTGAAGTGCGTTGGAAACAGAGCCGTGATAGACAATTTTTAGAATTAGCACAACAGTTGCGTCTCTCTTTTGGTCTGGCGTTTTAATCTCTTACGCTGCATCGATTGCAGTACATTTACAAGTGAGGAATGTTATGGGTCCGGTAATGTTAGATGTTGTCAGTTATGAACTGGATAGTGAAGAAAAGGAAATTTTACAACATCCATTAGTGGGCGGTTTAATTCTGTTTACCCGCAATTTTCATGATGTTGAGCAATTACGTGAATTAGTACGCCAGATTCGTAAGGCTTCCCGTCATCGTCTTGTCATTGCTGTTGATCAGGAAGGTGGCAGAGTTCAGCGTTTCCGTGAAGGTTTCACCCGTTTACCTGCGGCCCAGTCTTTTGCTGAATTGAGTGATAATTTTGATGGTATGAAATTGGCGCAAGAAGCAGGGTGGCTAATGGCATCCGAAATGATTGCAATGGATATCGACATCAGTTTTGCTCCCGTTCTGGACTTGGGCCATCAATGTGTGGCTATTGGTGAACGTTCATTCCATGAAAACCCTGAACAGGCCATGATGATGGCAGAACACTTTATTAAAGGTATGCATTCTGCTGGCATGAAATCGACGGGTAAACACTTTCCGGGACATGGTGCTGTTTGTGCCGATTCCCATAAAGAAACGCCTCACGATGATCGTCCTCTGGAACTCATTTGCCGTCATGACATGTCTATTTTTCGTGATTTTATCCAGCGTAACTTGTTGGATGCGATGATGCCGGCTCATGTGATCTATTCTCAGGTAGATAAATATCCTGCCAGCGGATCATCATATTGGTTGAAATCAGTGCTGCGCCAGCAATTGGGCTTTAATGGCGTGATATTTTCGGATGACCTTTCTATGGAAGGTGCGGCGATTATGGGCAGTTACGTTGAGCGCGGACAGGCTGCATTGAATGCTGGATGTGACATGATCCTGGTGTGTAATAATCGTGAGGGGGCGGTCAGTGTGATTGATAATCTACCTCTGACCAAAGCAGAGAAAGTATCAGAATTGTATCATCGGGGCGGTCAATTCAGTCTGAATGAGTTAAAGGATTCAAAACGCTGGCAGCAGGCTAGTAAAGCGTTAATTGCTTTACATGATAAATGGCAAGATTGTGTGAGGTAGTGATAAAAATATTTCAAAGCTTCATTTGTTTATCAAAATGAGACAGTTGCTAATCCCAGGGTAGGGTAGAGAGTCTCTATCCTGGAAGTTCATTCCTATAATTTCCTCAATGTCAGGTTTTTTAGGAATTTCTTCTAAATCGTATTTTACTTTTTATGTAAATAACCCGAATTCTGGATAAGAAATTGACGAGAAGCCTGTTCCAGGAGCAAAGTTTTGGTGCAGACCCAAAAACAGCTCCGAGGGGGAACAGGCTATGGACAACTTAGTTGAAATTTTCTGTGATGT